>CAZEQW010000001.1:0-43472 GCA_964514505.1 uncultured Erysipelothrix sp.
GGACCGTTCCAAAGATTTTGTGTAACAAGCCAAGTTGTTAAACTTTTTTCGGTAATTGGTTCATTGTCATAATGAGTTAAGGTACTTAATATTTTGATATTTCCTTTTTCATCAACTTCATAAACAATGAATGATGGGGTTCTCTCAACATTAAATCTATCTTTTAATTGTGTTACTGTCATGTCTTTATAATCTTTTAAACTAATTAGTGATATTTCAGGTAGCCAACCATCTCCCTTTATTGATAGGGGAGTTAGCACAGAGTTAATTACATATTTACTGTCTTTATCATCATAGCTTAGGTAAATTAATTGCTTACCTGTTTTATGAGTATAATTATGAATAAATTCCTCGTATTCAACAGATGCATCATATAAACTCATTGAATAATCACTTTTAGGTGTTTCTGACTTTGGTCTAAAGTAGAAATATAAGAATACAGGGGTCGTGACTAATATAGCTATAACTAAGCTAATTATTACTGTTCTCTTTCTCATAAGTCCTCCTTGTGTTATTACTATACATGATATGAAAATATTATCAATATATTTTACGAAAGTTTCATTTGAACACATTTTATAGTTGCTCTTTAATTAAGCGTTAATATCGGTTATAATTGAATGGGTTAGAACGGGGGTTTTTATGTTCCTCAAGAAAATTGAAATGAAAGGATTTAAATCCTTTGCGGATCATGTTGTTATTAACTTTGATGAATCCGTTACTGGGATTGTTGGTCCCAATGGTTGTGGAAAAAGTAATATCAGTGATGCTATTCGTTGGGTACTAGGTGAGCAATCAGTTAAGTCCATGCGTGGGTCTAGTATGACGGATGTTATTTTTAATGGTACTGAAAACAGAAGGAAGGTTAACTTAGCTGAAGTTACCCTTGTTTTTAATAATGAGTTGAATGTCTTAAACAGTGAGTTTGTTGAAGTTGAAGTTACGCGTCGTCTGTTTAGGGACACACGTGAGTCGGAGTATCTAATTAATAAAGTTCCGTGTCGCTTACGTGATATTCATGATCTAGTTATGGATACAGGATTAGGTCGTGATAGTTTGTCGATAATATCGCAAGGTTCAATTAGTTTTTTTGCTGAAAGTAAGCCAATTGAAAGAAGAGTTATTTTTGAGGAAGCTGCAGGGGTATCGAAGTATAAGCGTCGTAAAGTTGAGTCAATTCGTAAGTTAGAGCGTACACAAGATAACATAGAGCGTATGCAAGATATCGTAGATGAGATATCTAAGCAAGTGGCACCTCTAAAACGTGCTGCTAAAAAAGCTATCTCATATATGGAGAAACGTGATGCTTTAGAAAAAATCGAAGTATCAGTATTAGTTTCTGAGATTGAAAGCTTAGGTAAGTCAATTGAAAAAACAGGATCGCATGAGTTTGATTTGGAATCAAGTCAAGCGAGTCTGGAAACTAAGATTGGTGTATTTGATCATGATTTAGTTTCCAAGCGTTCTCAAACCTTTGAGTTGGATCAATATTTAGTAAAGTCTCAAGAGACGATGATGGAATTAGTTCGTGAGATTGGTGTGCTTGAAACTCGTAAGATTGAGATTGATGAAAAACGAAAGTATGCGATAGAAGTAGGTAATAAAGAAGAAAAGGCTGCTGAGATGCGACTTTCTCTAGCAGATGCTAAGGTTGAGTACGAAGAGCGCTTGGAGCGTCATCGTGAACTCAAAGCAGAAGTAGAATTACTAAATAATAGTTTAGATATTGCTAATGCTAAGTTAGCTACTTTGTATCAGAATAGAGACTTTAGTGAAACACAACGATCTCGATTAGAGAATCGTATGGAACTTTTGAATCATCGCTTAAAGCGTCCGTTTGAGACTAGTGGTGGGGTTCAAACTATTCTTGATAATAAAGGCAGTCTATACGGAATTCATGATGTTGTCGCAAATATCTTAACTCCATTAGATGGGTATGAGGAAGCGATTAATACTACGTTAGCTGGAGCTATGCGTCATATTGTAACTACGGATGATCAAGGTGCTATTCAGGCCATTGATTTTCTTAAGAGAAATAGATCTGGTCGTGCAACCTTTATTCCTTTAAATGTTGTTAAGGAGCGTTCGCTTCATCCTGATGCTATTACTGTATGTGAACATGCTAATGGATATTTAGGTGTGGCTAGTGATTTTGTTGAGTGCGAAGACGTTTATGATGTTTTAAGTAAGAATTTACTTGGAAATGTAATTGTAGTAGATACTATTGAAAATGCGAATACTTTAGCTAAGCGTTTAAACTATCGCTTTAGAGTTGTTACTTTAGATGGTGATGTAATTCATCAAGGTGGGGTAATGAGTGGTGGTAGAAACCGTGATGGTAATACAAGCAATCGTAGTATTACTACAGAAATAGAATCTATCAAAATGCAATTAGATAAAATAAATATTAATATGGATGCCCTTGAGTTAGAGTTGAATCAGCTTAAAGGGTTAGTTCGTAAAGATAACGACCACTTAATGGAGAAACGTATTGCTTTAGCACAATTGGAACCACTGCTTGATGTAAAGCGTGCTAAATACGAGCGTATGCAAGCTGAGTATGATGAGTTAAACATTGAGGGCAATGAAAGTGTAGATGTATCAGAGGGAGTTATTATACAACTCAACCAAGCTTTAATGAAACGTGATGAGTTGGCTACTAATATGGGCTTGGCTCGTGAGCGTCGTTTATCACTTAGTAATGATACCCAGAGAATTGAAGCACAAATACGAGAGCACCGTCGTGAGTTAAATGATATAAGTACTGAGTTAAATGGTTTGAAGATGAAGAGTCTAAAGGATGCTACGCGTCGAGAAAGTATTCTTGAACGTTTGTCTAATGAATACCAAATGACTTATGAGTATGCTTTAGAGAACGTTTATGACGAAGAAAAAAGTGGTTTACGTGATGAAGTATTGAAATTAAGGTCAGATATTACCAAACTAGGCAATGTTAACTTAGATGCTCCTAAGGAATACGATGAGGTTAATGAACGCTTTACTTTCCTAAGCGCACAACTTGAAGACTTGGTTAATTCTAGAACTAAGTTATTGAGTGTCATTGATGAATTAGATAGCATCATGGAAGTTCAGTTTATGGAAATGTTTAATAAGATTAATGATGAACTGAAGAATGTGTTCTCTAAGTTATTTAATGGGGGACGTGCTAAGTTAGTATTAGAGGATCCTAATGATGTCTTAAATACAGGTGTTGATATTGATGTTCAGCCTCCTGGTAAGTCTGTTCAAAATATACGTCTGTTCTCAGGTGGAGAAAAATCACTGATTGCCATATCAGTGCTATTCTCAATAATCAATGCACGACATGTTCCATTATGTGTATTTGATGAGGTAGAGGCTGCTCTTGACCAAGTTAACGTAGAGAGACTAGCAAATTATATTAAAGAGTTGTCTGATGATACACAGTTCATCTTGATTACACACAGACCTGGGACAATGCAACGTGCTGATACTCTATATGGTGTAACAATGCCTAATCAAGGGGTATCATCATTGTTGAAAGTTAAGTTAGATGAAGCTATGGAAATGCGCGATGATGAGGTGATTGGAAGTGCTTAGAGGATTAAAGAAAGTATTTGCGTCTAAGAAAGATGAAACATTATATACAACTGGATTAGAGAACACCCGCCAAGGATTTGGAAGCAAACTTAAATCAATGTTTGTTGGTAAACCTGTATTTGACGATGCATGGTATGATCAATTATTAGGGTTACTAATTCAATCGGATGTATCATTAAAGACAGCACAAAAAATGATTCGTAGTTTTAAAAAAGATGTTAAAAAGATTAAAGACGAAGATGATGCTTTAGATATGTTTGTGGAGATGTTGATGCGTCAATATGGCGATAATGTTGAGCCGTATGAACTACATGAGGGTCTAAACACGATCTTAGTTGTTGGAGTTAATGGAACCGGTAAAACGACGACTTGTGCTAAATTAGCTAATAGATATAAGGACCTGGGATATAAAGTTTTATTAGTAGGTGGAGACACCTTTAGAGCTGCAGGAAGCGACCAACTTAAAGCTTGGAGTGAAACTATTGGTGTTGATTTTATCGGTGGTAATGATGGGCAAGACCCTGCGTCTGTATATGTTGATGCCATTCGTTATGCTAAGGAGAATGAGTTTGACTTAGTAATCTTAGATAGTGCTGGACGTCTGCAAAACAAAGTTAATCTAATGAATGAGTTGGATAAAATGAAACGAGTGCTTGAGCGTGAAGCTGGGAAAATTGATCATACTTATCTTGTTATAGATGGTAATACAGGACAAAACGGTATTTCTCAAGCTAAGAACTTTACCGATGTTACACCTGTATCATCTTTGATTGTTACTAAGTTAGATGGATCACCTAAAGGTGGAGTATTATTAAGTATAAAAGATGAGTTAGGTATCAAAGTAAGTTATATTGGTTTGGGTGAGGGTGTAGATGACCTTAGAGCATTTGATATAAAAAGTTATCTATCTAGTTTGGTATTAGACAATGAGCTTTAGTAAAGTAGTATATCTAAATAAGTTGTTTGATCAGTATTCAAGTTTACTAACTGAGCGCCAACAAGAAGTCTTTATTGACTATTATCAAGAGGATTTATCGTATCAGGAAATAGCAGATTCGTTAGGTATTAGTCGTGCTGGTGTCTTTGACACGTTGAAACGAACGGTTTCTTTTTTAGAAAACACTGAAAAGAAGGTTGGTTTCGTTGAAAAATATGATACACTTATTAGGGAATTATTAGCTTTAAACATAAAAGAGGTTAACGATATTATTGATCGTTTGGACATAGGAGGAAACAATGAGTAAAGTATTAGCAGTTAATGCAGGAAGTAGTTCGTTAAAGTTTCAATTATTTGAAATGCCAGAAGAGGAAGTATTAGCATCTGGAGTAATTGAAAGGATTGGGTTATCAGATGGAATCTTTTCCATTAAGTATAACGGTAATAAAGATAAGGATATATTGGATATCCCTGACCACAACGTTGCTGCAGATTTTGTATTGAAAGCTTTAGTTGAAAAGAAGATTGTTGAAGATTTAAATGAAGTAGTATCTGTAGGGCACCGTGTAGTTCATGGTGGGGAGAGTTTCTCTAAATCAGTGATTGCTACTGATGAAAACGTTAATATTGTAGAAGAGTTAGCTGATTTAGCACCTCTACATAATCCAGCAAACTTAGTAGGATATCGTTCTTTCTTAGCAGCATTGCCAAATGCTACGCATACATTTTCATTTGACACAGCGTTTCATCAAACAATGGAACCTGAAGTGTTTATTTATCCATTACCATATGAGTACTATACGGATTTAAAGGTTCGTCGTTATGGTATGCATGGAACGTCTCACCAATATGTTTCACACCGTACAGCAGAGCTTATGGGACGTGAAAATGAAGGGTTGAATGTTATCACATTACACCTTGGTAACGGTGCATCAATCTCAGCTGTAAAGGATGGGAAGTGTATTAATACATCAATGGGCTTTACACCTTTATCAGGAATCATGATGGGTACTCGTACAGGGGATGTTGACCCTGCTGTAGTTACTTACTTAATGCGTAAGTTAGATAAAACTGCTGAAGAGATTTTAGAAATCTTTAACAAGAAATCAGGTATGTTAGGTATTAGTGGTTTATCAAGTGATGCTCGTGAAATTGAAAATGCAATTGAAGAAAACAACGAACGTGCAATCTTAACACGTAATATTTATGCTGAACGTGTTCTTCAAGTTGTTGGTGGATTTGCTATGCAACTGGGCCGCGTTGATGCCATTGCATTTACTGCTGGTCTTGGAGAAAATGATGGTGGTATTCGTGCCGCTATTATTGATCGCTTAGTTGATGGTTTAGGTATTGATTATAACAAAGAAATTAATGCAACAGCTCGTGGTAAAGAAATAGAGTTAAGTACTCCTAAGTCTAAGGTTGCAGTATGGGTTGTACCTACTAATGAAGAACTAGTTATCGCAAAAGATGCGTTTGCTTTACACAATGCATAAACTTATTCAGTTTATTGAAAAAAATGAAAGTTTCATAGTATTACGTCATATTAATCCTGATGGTGATGCGTTTGGCTCGCAGTGGGGACTAGCAAATTATATTATAGAGAACTATCCATATAAGCAAGTTTATGTCATGGGAGCTCGACCTGATAACGCAGTATTTTTTCCTGTAAACATAGAACCTGAAGCTGCTAACCTAAAGGATGCTGTGACCATAGTATTAGATAGCGCTACTCAGGAGCGTATAGATGGTCCCTTTGATCAAACTAAATTTGTATTTAATATTGATCATCATCCCACAGAACAACCATATGGTGATGACTATATTGTCGAACCACATCGTTCTAGTACATGTGAGTTAGTTGCGAGTATATTACTACCAACTGGAAAAGTATCGAAGAAAACAGCTAATTATCTTCTAGCTGGTATTTTAACGGATACTAATAAATTTAGTACAGAGAATACAAGTCCTGAAACATTAAGGATTGCTTCAGAACTAATGGCATTAGGTGCTGATATCACATGGCTATCAAGACATTTCTTTTCTAGATCATTTATAAAATTAAAGACATCAGGGTCTTTGATCAATGATATAGACTATAAAGATGGTCTTGCTACTTTAATCATCTCAAAAGAGAAAAGAGAAGAGTTGGGATTAAGTATTCAAGAAGCTAAGCATTACAATAGTATAATGGCTAATATTAATGAGTTTGATATATATATTATTGCTGTTGAAGATGATGAGGGTATGTTTACAGCATCACTTCGTTCAAAGACAGTTACAATCAATACGATATGTGAAATGTATGGTGGTGGAGGTCATCGCTTAGCATGTGGTATTAAAAGAGTTACAAAAGAGCAGATTAAAGAGTTACAGAAAATTTTGATTGACGCAATCAATAACTAACCCACTTTATGTAGTGGGTTTTTTTCACCTTTCTTTAACGTATTAAATGCAAAAGTAAGGTATAATAGAGAAAAGGGGTGATTTTAGTGAGTGCACATTTATGCGTTAGGAGTCATTATTCAATACTACAGGGACTTATGTCGGTTGATGAGATCCTTAATAATGCTAAAAAAATGGGTTATAGTCACATTGCCCTTACTGAATATAATGTAATGTATTCAGCATTAGAGTTCTATGAGTTGAGTAAAATATATAATATTAAACCTATATTTGGGATGGAAGTTCAGTTTGAAGAGTATACTAGTTTATTATTGGCTAAAAACAATAGAGGTTTGGTTGCTTTAAATCATATTTCTTATCTATTAAGCTATCAAAAGTTTATTGAACTTGAAGACATAGTCCCATATAATGAGGATCTTATTTTTATTGCTTTTTCTGAGAACGGTCCATTTGAAAAAAATCTGAACAGAAATAGCTTAATCTTAGTTTCGGATACCATGCAGATGTTAAAAGACAACTTTAAGCATATATTTATTGGTATTTCACATCAAGAATCAAAATTCTTTCATGCTAATAATGATATGTTAGTGCAATTAGCTAATGATATAGGTATTAAATGTGTTGCATTACCAAAAGTTTACTATAAGAATGAAACCGATGAGGAAGTATATAAAGCACTAAGAGCTATTGATAATAGTAAGACACTCAACGATCCAACGTTAACATCTGAACCGGGTCGCTACTTTTTGAATAAAGAGACGTTTTCAAAGTTATATGATATGGAATTATTAGATGTAGTCGATGAAATTATAGGTCTTATTGATGTTGATTATAGTTTAATTAAAACGGGTCTACCTGTATTTAACACTGGCCAGGATATATCAAATGATGTTTACCTGTCTACTTTAAGCAAGATAGGTCTAAGTAAACGTCTTAATAATCGTGACAACGAACTATATACTAAACGCCTTGAACATGAGTTAAATATTATTAATAGTATGAAATTTGCTGACTATTTCTTAATAGTCTACGATATTATTCGTTTCTCTAAAAACAAAGGGATTCTTATTGGTCCAGGAAGGGGAAGTGCTGCAGGTAGCTTAGTTTCTTATTCTTTAGGTATCACAGATGTTGATCCAATTAAGTATGGTTTACTATTTGAAAGGTTCTTGAACCCTGAGCGATTATCGATGCCTGATATTGATATAGATATTCCACCAAATCGTAAAGATGAAGTTATTAGGTATTTAAATATGAAGTATGGTAAAGAACACGTTGCTCATATTCTTACTTTTGATAATCTACGAGCTGTTAGTTCATTTAAAGCTGTTGGCAAGATTTTAAATATTCCGGCCGTTAAAGTAAATGAAGCTTCTTCACGTATTGGTACTGGCACGTTGTTAGAAAGTTATCATAAGAACGCCCGCTTTGCGAAACTGATTCAAACTGATAAGAGTCTACAAAAATGTTTTGATCTATCTCTTAAGATAGAGGGTCGTCCTCGTAACACAAGCATTCATCCCGCTGGTGTTGTCTTAAGTGATAAGCCTATTCTTGATGTTGCTTCGATGAAGGTGGTAGACCAAGAAGTTAATGCACTTCAATATGATATGACATACATCGAAGACATTGGATTAATTAAAATTGATTTACTCTCATTACGTAATTTGGAAACTATTGATCGCGTATTACAAAAGATTCGTAAGTCACTTCCTAATTTTAAGATTCAAGATATTGCTCTAGATGATAAAAAAACATTTGAGTTATTAGCCAGAGGATCTACTACCGGTATTTTTCAATTAGAGTCTACAGGTATGACTAATCTTCTTATGCAGATGAGACCTACTAAGTTTGAAGATATTGTAGCAACTATTGCTTTATATAGACCAGGTCCAATGGAAAATCGTGACATATATCTTAAGAATAAGTTTAATCCTGAATCAATAAAATATTTGCATCCTGATATAAAGGAAATCACAAAAGATACATTTGGTGTTCTAATCTACCAGGAACAGATAATGGAAGTAGCGAGGGTGTTTGCGAACTTTACGTTAGCCAAAGCAGATAGTTTAAGAAGAGGATTAAGTAGTAAAGATGCTACAATTCTTAAAAACCTTGAGTTTGATTTTATTGAGGGTAGTCTTAAAAATGGTTATGATCTAAAAATAGCTCAGGAAGTGTTTTCTCTAATCTTTAAATTTGCGGATTATGGCTTTAATAAATCACACTCTGTCGCTTATGGGGTTATTGCCTATCAAATGGCGTATCTAAAAGCGAACTATCCTGAAGTATTTTACACTGAGTTGTTAACAACTGTTATTAATGATGCGAGTAAGACTAGTGCTTATCTAGAGGAGTGTAAGAAGAATAATGTATTAATATTGCCTCCTAATCTAGACCGAAGTACTAACACATATATGCTAGAAAACCATAAAATTAGGCTTCCTTTGACTCTTATTAAAGGTATATCTGATAATCTAAGTCAAACTATTATAAAAGAGCGTGAAGCGTTTGGAGCATTTAACTCATTTATAGATGCTATAGTACGCTTAATTAGTATTGGTGTTAAAAAAGATAAGATTGAGGCTTTAATAAGTGCAGGCTCAATGGATTACTTTGGTGAAACAAGAGAAGTAATGCATGCTAGTATTGATCGTATCATTATGTATGCGCAATTAGTTAGTAGTGTAGATGATGCTGGAAATCGTGTGATGAATTATGATTTACTGAGTAAACCCGAGTTGGTTTTAGCAGCAAACGATCGTAGTATTAGACTTGAAAAAGAGTATGCAGTACTTGGTTTTTACTTAAGTGAGCATCCTATTATGGAACTTCGACTAAAACACAACACAGTTGCACTGGATGCAATGGAAGTTAGAGATAGTTGGTATCGTGTGATTGCTGCTGTGTCTAGTATGCGCGAGATCCGTGATAAGAATGGTAACCCGATGGCCTTTCTAACCATTTCAGATGATACTGATAGCACAGATGTAGTGCTCTTTAGTTCCTTATATAATACCGTGAGAGGTAAGTTAAAAGTTGGTTCTTATGTTTTATTGATGTTAAGTTATAAAGAAGCTGGTTCTAAACTAGTTCAAAAAATTCATATAATAGAGAAGGAGTGATGACTTTGACAAGAATATTAGTAGTCGATGATGAAGCAAAGATTCGTAATGTAGTGAAAGAGTATGCTAAAGTATCTGGTTATGAGTGTGATGAGGCTGAGGATGGGCAAGTTGCCATTGATATGATTACTAAGAACGATTATGATGTTGTCATCTTAGATATTATGATGCCCAATTTAGATGGCTATACCGCTTGTAAGGAAATAAAGAAGATAAAGGATGTACCTATTATCATGTTGTCAGCTCGTACTGATGAGATTGATAAGCTATTAGGATTTGAGATGGGGGTTGATGACTTTGTTACTAAACCATTTTCACCAAAAGAATTAATGGCTCGTGTAAAGGTTGTTTCCTCGCGTACCCGGACTAAAGTACATACTAAATATGTTTATGAAGGGTTAGAAGTAAATGTAACAGGTAGGGTAATAAGTGTTGATGGCGAACGTGTTAATCTAACGCCAAAAGAATTCGAGTTATTAGTCTTCTTGATTCAACACAAAGATCAAGCTTTATCGCGCGACTTACTTTTAGATAAAGTTTGGAATTATAATTATTACGGTGATTATAGAACCGTTGATACTCATATTAAGATGTTACGACAAAACCTAGGAGTTTATCGTAAATTTATTGTTACAGTTAGAGGAATGGGATATAAGTTTGAAGTCATCGAGAAATAATATGGCCTTTAGGGTTGGCTCCTATTTCTTGGTGTTTATTGGTAGTATGTTGGTGATGCTTTGGATGTTTCAAATTACATTTCTTGAACCATTCTATCGTGTAAACCAAACAAAGAATATTCAACGTGTTGCATCAGAGGTAGAGAGTATGATGAACTCTAAGATTGATATGGATACAAGTTCTGTATTTAGGGTTCTTTTTTCCCGTGAGAATATGTGTGGAAGTATTTATGATGAACGCGGTAATAATGTAATGTCTATTGCGGTTGAGTTAATCGGACCCAATTGCTATTTATCTCAAATTTCTGAAGCAACTATGTTAGATTATGTAGAAACGATTCGATTAAGTTCTAATCATGAAATTAATATTCCGTTTAGAACAGATACATTTGATCAATCAATGAGTTTCTATGGGCGTTCTTTTAATGTTGATGATGCTGAGTATTATATATTTATTAATACTCCCACTGAATTAATGGATTCAACAGTTGAAGTTTTGAAGAATCAATTTTTAATGGTATCAGTATTAGTGTTGCTACTAGGAACAATTACCGCGCTATTGCTTGCAAGGCGTTTGGCTAATCCTATTTATCAAATGAATGCTACAGCTAAACGTCTAGCTGCTGGTGACTTCAGTGTTGAATTTAAAGGCGATGGTTACCAAGAAGCGATTGAGCTCTCACAAACACTTAATTTTGCAACTTCTGAGTTTAGTAAAACAGATGAATTACGCCGGGACTTAGTTGCTAATGTATCTCATGATATAAAAACTCCTTTAACAATGATTAAAGCCTATGCTGAGATGATTGAAGATATATCTGGAGATGATCCTAAGCAAAGATCTGAACATCTAAAGATAATCATTGATGAAACAAACCACTTAGAGAAGTTTGTAAATGATATGCTTTCATTATCTCAATATGAGTCAGGTGTGATTAGTATTAATGAGACACGGTTTAACTTAAAAGATCATATTGAATCTACAATGAATCTATTCCAAGTAGATACACCAGAGATTGAGTTGGATGTCGATAGAGGACTGTTTGTAATGGCAGATGAAATAAAGATGGGGCAAGTTTTATATAACTACATCAACAATGCTATTAAACATAGTAATGGTGAGGGTCCCATTAAGATATCAGTTAAAGCTAAACGTAATGAAGTTGAGGTAAGTGTTATTGATAATGGCGTTGGAATATCGGAAGTTGACCAAAAAGTAATTTGGGATCGATATACCCAGATTAATAAACATCATTCTCGCAAAGTATCATCTAGTGGACTTGGACTTTCGATAGTTGCGGCTATATGTGAAGCGACAAACTCTAAGTATGGAGTAGAGAGTGAAGAAGGTAAAGGGTCTAGATTTTACTATACGTTAACTAGAGTGAAGTAGTTTATCTTTCTTTTACTTGAAATTATATGTAACTTTGATATTAAGGGGTGTTTTCTTTAGTTTATATTTTCATCTCGAACTGTCCTAGTTATATTTATATTAAAATCATTAAATGATTCACAAATTGTTTTGACTCTAGTCTGTACTATTTAGTATAAGTACTAGACATTTGATTGGGTATGCATTATAATAGTTAAGCATTATGACTATCAGTGTTGCATGACTTCTTATATAAAAGAAGCATACAACCGCTCATGGTAAGGTCTAAGTGGTTGAAACCCACCTTATGTGGCGAGTCTTATGTATTTATATAAGGAGGTGTATGTATGTACGCAATTTTGGAAACTGGCGGTAAGCAAATTATGGTTGAATTAGGCCAAGAGATCTATGTTGAAAAACTAGATGTTGAAGAAGGTGAAGAAGTAGTATTCGACACTGTTCTTGGTATTAAGAACCGTACGCTACGTGTAGGAACTCCATACGTTAAGGGAGCTACAGTTACTGCTAAAGTTGTTAAGCATGGTAAAGGTAAGAAGGTTCATATCTTCAAGTATGTGGCTAAGAAACCATCTACTAGACGTCGTCAAGGACATCGTCAACCGTATACTAAGCTTGTTATCGAAAATATCGAAGGATAAGTTATGATATTAGTTTCTGTTGTTAAAGATAAAGATTTAATTAAATCCATAACAATTACAGGGCATGCCTTAAGTGGTGAGCCTGGTTATGACTTAGTTTGTGCAGCGGTGAGTTCAATGGCTACTGGAGCATTAAATGGATTAGATCAATTATCAAGTGGGTGTACATTATATTTAGATGAATCCCCAAAAATAGAAATCGTATGTCAATCAATCAATGAAGTTAATCAATTACTGCTTGAGTTCTTATTGATTCAACTTAAAACAGTTGAAGATGTAGAAGGTCAATCAATCAAAATAGAGGAGGAATTCCAATGAAGTTTCAATTAAATATTCAGTTATTTGCATCTAAAAAGGGAGTAGGTTCTACAAAGAACGGTCGTGACTCTCATTCCAAACGTTTGGGTGCTAAGTGTGCTGATGGAGAAACTGTAACAGCTGGTTCAATTCTTTACCGTCAACGTGGAACGAAAATCCATCCTGGAGAAAACGTTGGTCGTGGAGGAGATGACACACTATTTGCTAAAGTAGATGGTGTTGTTAGATATGAACACATTACGCGTACGCGTCGTGCCGTTTCAGTTTATCCTGTAGCTTAATTATGTAACTAAATCCCCGCTTGGGGATTTTCTTTTGAAAGGATGTGTGTTTTATGTTTGTCGATAGAACACGAATTAAATTAGTAGCAGGTGATGGTGGCGACGGAATGTCGTCTTTTCGCCGTGAAGCATATGTTCCATTAGGTGGACCATATGGTGGTGATGGTGGTCGCGGAGGTAATATTGTTTTTGTGGCTACATCAAGAAAATCAACCTTACTTGAGCTGCGTTATAATCGCGTCTTAAAAGCTGAACGCGGTGAAAATGGAAAAACAAAAAAAATGCATGGTCGTACTGGTAAAGATACTATTATTCAAGTTCCTTTGGGAACAATGGTTAAAGACTTAGATCGTGATATTGTGATTGCTGATTTGGTTCATGAGGGTCAATCAGTGATTATAGCAAAAGGTGGACGAGGTGGAAGAGGTAACACTCGATTTGTTACTCCTAAAAATCCGGCTCCAACGTTTGCAGAAAAAGGTGGCATAGGTGAAAGTCTTTTTGTTCAGTTAGAACTTAAAGTATTAGCTGATGTTGGGTTAGTAGGGTTTCCGTCAGTTGGGAAATCTACACTGCTATCGGTAATATCCCGTGCTAAGCCAGAGATTGCTGATTATCATTTTACAACTTTGATTCCTAATTTAGGTATCGCAAGTAGTGATGACCAACGTTCTTTTGTTGTTGCTGACTTACCTGGGTTGATCGAAATGGCTCATGAGGGTAAGGGCTTAGGCCATGTCTTCTTGCGTCATATAGAGCGTTGTAGAGTGCTTTGTCATGTAGTTGATATGGGTGCTGAAGATGGTCGTGATCCAGTTGAGGACTATAAAATTATTAATAATGAGCTGAAAATGTATGATCCAACTCTATTAGATAGACCTATGGTGGTTGTTGCTAATAAGATGGACTTAGATGAAGCAGAAGACAATCTAATAAGATTTAAAGAAGCCTATCCAGATGTAGAAGTATTTGAAATGATTACAATGGTAGGGGAAGGAACTAAGCCTTTACTATATCGTTTAGCTGATATATTAGACGAAACCCCACAAGATATCTTTAAGAAGGATGATGAGACTGTTATCTTTAAGTTTGAACCACCTAAGAAACGCTTTGATATTGTACGTTTAGACGGTGATGTTTATAGTGTAGAAGGTGCTGAAATTGTCAGATTATTAGAACAATATGACTTCAACTTAGAAGATGAAGTAATTCAGTTTGGTATAGCAATGAAGAAATTAGGAGTTGATATGGCTCTAAGAGAAGCTGGAGCTAGCCATGGTGATACGATTGTGTTAGAAGGATTTGAATTCTTCTTTGATGATGGTATCTTAGACGATTAATATACTAAAAACACCTTGGGGTTTATTATGGTAAAGACATAATGGCTCCAAGGTGTTATAATTATATATAGAAAAAAGGTGAGTAAATGATTGCATATGTTAGTGGTAGTGTTGTTAGTATTCATAGTGACTCAATAATAATTGATAATCAGGGTTTAGGATATCGAATCTTTACACCTGATCCTTTTGTATTTAAACAGGGTGAAAGTGCTATGTTATATACGTATCATCACGTTCGTGAGGATGCTATGATTTTGTTTGGATTTGTCGACACTGATAGTTTAGATCTATTTACACAGTTAATTACCGTTAAAGGATTAGGCCCTAAGACTGGTATGGGAATCATGTCAAAAGCACGTTATAAAACGTTGGTGGATGCTGTAGAAAGCGCAGATGCTTCATTTCTTAAAACTTTACCCGGTGTTGGACCAAAGATGGCATCACAAATCATTCTAGATTTAAAGGGTAAACTAATAAGTAGCGATACTGTTGTTATTGAGAATAGTGTTATAGATGATGTCTTTACAGCATTAATGGATTTAGGTTTTAAAAAAGCTGAACTAAGTCGCATTAAGGATTCATTAATTAAGCATGAAAATCAAGAATTAGATAGCTTGATTCGCTATGCATTAAGTTTATTATCAAGATAAGGGGTGTTTTCTTAAGTGGATCGTATTGTATCAAATGATTTAATTACAGATTATGACAATGAAATGAGTTTGCGTCCTGAAACAATGGACGAGTATATTGGTCAAAATGAGTTAAAAGAGAACCTTTTAGTGTTCCTTCAAGCCGCTAAGTATCGCAGTGAGTCTTTGGATCATATTCTTTTTTATGGGCCTCCTGGGCTAGGTAAAACAACGCTTGCTCATATTATCGCCGTGGAAATGGGATCTAATATTAAAGTTGCTTCAGGTCCAAGCATTGAAAGAAGTGGTGATTTAGCAGCTATCTTGTCTAGTTTAGAACCAGGGGATGTATTGTTTATTGATGAGATTCATCGCTTACCTAAAACTATTGAAGAGGTATTGTATCCAGCAATGGAGGATTATGTACTTGATTTAATTGTCGGTAAGGATTCTACATCTAGAAGCATTCGCATTGATTTGCCTCCCTTTACATTAGTAGGGGCAACTACGCGCCCTGGAGATCTAACAGCACCACTTCGTGATCGCTTTGGAATCGTATCAAAACTAGAATATTACAATACCAAGGACTTAGAGACCATTGTTAGAAGAACAGCAACAGTTATGAACACCGAAATAAAAGAAGATGCAGTTGTAGAAATCGCAAAACGTTCTCGAGGAACACCTCGAATCGCTAATAGATTATTTAGGAGAGTTCGTGATTTTGCTCAAGTATTCAATGATAACTTAATCGATAAAGAGATAGCTATTAGTGCATTAGACAAACTAAAGGTAGACCATTTAGGACTAGATGAGGTTGATTTAAGATACTTAAGAGGAATTATTGAGCGATTCAAAGGTGGCCCAGTTGGTATTGAAGCAATTGCTTCATCAATATCAGAGGAAGCAATGACATTAGAAGATGTTTACGAACCATACCTACTTCAAATTGGGTTTATTAATAGAACACCAAGAGGAAGGGTCGTAACTCAAAAAGCTTATGAACACCTATCGATTGCATTTAATGATAGGTTAGATATATAAAAGGGGGATGATATGAAAATATGTATGGTAACAGGTGGTAGTGGTGGACATATATATCCTGCCATCACATTTGCTGATTATGCAAAGTCAAAAGGGCACGATATTGTTTTTGTGGGCAATAATGACCGCATGGAATCGACATTAGTACCCCAACATGGATATGAATTCTATGCTATATCAAATAAAGGCCTTCAAGGAAGTGCTTTAGATAAAGTAAAAGCTGTGATTGGCCAATTTAAAGCAATTAGGGATGCTAAGAATTTATTGAAAGAGCTTAAACCCGAACTAGTATTTGCTTTTGGTGGTTATGTAACAATGCCACTTGTGGTAGCTGCTAAACAACTGGGGATCCCAGTAGCCTTACATGAGCAAAATGCCTTAGTTGGAAAAGCTAATAAAATGGTAGCAAAGTATGCGAGTATGATTTTTACAAGTTATGAAGAATCTTTTAAGGATTTAGACAATGTATATTTTTATGGAAATCCAAGAAGTGCCTTGGATAATGAGATTGATAAAAATGATTTAAGTGAAGTAAATAGACTTAACTTAGACAGAAATAAAAAGATTGTATTATGTGTAATGGGCTCACAGGGTTCAACAGCCATGAATTATATATTTAAGGATATGATTCAAAACGTTGATACACTTGATTTTCAATTAGTTATTGTAACTGGTAAGACCAACTATGATGGATTTATTAAAGATGTGAGGTCTATTGATAATGTTATTATCACCCCGTATGTTAATCAAGCTCTTTTATTGAATCATATTGATTTGATAGTAGCACGATCTGGTGCATCAACAATCACTGAGATTGCTAGTTTCAATATTCCATCTATTCTTATACCAAGTCCCTATGTTGCAAATAACCATCAATACTATAATGCCAAGGCGTTATTTGATAAAAATGCAACCATTCTAATTGAAGAGAATACACTTGATGGATCTATTTTATTAAGTACTATTAAAACTATCTTAAAGGATGAAAATAAGATGAAATCCTTAAGTAGTAACTTAGACCATTTTAAAACACCAAATGTAAATGAAGATATATTACGTACCATTGAGGCAAGTATATGAGTAGACGGCGTGTAAGTCATCAAGATGATACAACACATATAGAAAAGATACAGAAAGTATCTCGTCAGGAGCGTAAGCGTATTAGAAAAGAGAGACGCAAGCACTTCTTTAAACGCTTATTTCTGATCTTGTTTGTAATAGGTATTGGTGTTGGTCTATTTATTTTTGATCAATCTGATATGTCAAAACTCAAGGATATTCAGGTTGTTGGTAATGAATATATTGACAGACAAGTTATCATTGATGCCTATGGTTTTAAAGAAAAGGAACGCTTGATATCTAGTTTCTATAAGCAAATGTTTAAAAAGCCAGATATTAAGGGTGTTGCAAATGTAGATATAAAATTGTATTATACTAAGGGACTAATTACTTTGACAGTAAAAGAAAGTCCATTAGTAGCATATAGTTATGATTCGGGTCATAAAGTATTACTTAAAGATAATAGCTATATTGATACAAATCATATCGACGTAAAAGAAGTTCCGTTGCTCGTTGGATTTACACAGGAAATTATTACTAATAATCCTAAGTTTTCCGATAAGTTATCGCGGATGAGTGAAGTAGCTTTTAATGGTATATCAGAGATTCATATTGAGAAGGAACCATTGGAAGATATTTACTTTAAGTTATTCATGAATAACGGCTATTTCGTATATACTAATTTAGATAATTTACTTTTGATGGATTACTATCCTGAAATTATTTCTAAGTTAGACAATGAGGATAATCGTTGTATTTATTTCCTAGATGAAGGGCGTACAGATGAAAATCAAAGCGCAGTAGCAAAGAAGTGTGAATAAGAACAATTATTTAGTATGATTAAACTATAAAGGGAGGATTTCTTTATGACAATTGAAAATAAAAACGAATTTGGATCAATTAATATTACAACTGATGCCATCGCTATGTTAGCTGGTGGTGTAGTGACTGAGTGTTATGGTGTAGTTGGTATGGCTTCTCAGCAAGTCTTAAAAGATGGATGGGTTGAGTTGTTAAAAGGTGAAAACTATTCAAAAGGTGTTAAAGTGACACAAACAGATGCAGGAATTGATTTAGACTTATACATTATTGTTAGCTATAATGTTAAGATCTCAGAAGTTGTACTTGAGGTTCAAAAGAATGTCAAATATATGCTAGAAAAAACATTAGAGCAAGATATCAATATGATTAATGTTTTCGTGCAGGGAATTAAGGTTGTTAAGTAATGGCTAAGATTTTAACGGGTGACTTATTTTTAAAAATGTTAAGCAGCGGTGCGAACAATCTTGCAAATCAACACCATGAAATTAATGCTTTAAACGTTTTTCCTGTGCCAGATGGTGATACAGGTACTAATATGAATTTAACTTTTACAAGTGGTCTAAATGCTTCTCAGCAGTTGGTATCATCGCATTTAGGAGAGATTACTAAGAAGTTATCACGTGGTTTATTAATGGGAGCACGTGGTAATTCAGGTGTAATTCTTTCGCAAATTTTCAGAGGATTTTCTCAATCTGTTGAAGGATTAAAAGAAGCAAATGTATTAGACTTAGCTAAAGCCTTTCAAAACAGTAAGGAAGTAGCTTATAAAGCAGTAATGCGTCCTGTTGAAGGAACAATATTAACAGTATTAAGAGAAAGCTCTCAAGTAGCTTATGATTGGGCAGTTGAACATGAGGATGCTACTATATTAGAATATTTTGATGTTTTATGTGAGGCAGCTAAGGTTTCATTAGATGGTACCCCTGAATTATTACCGGTTTTAAAAGAAGCTGGAGTAGTTGATAGTGGTGGTGCAGGCTATTTGGCCGTTTTAGAAGGTTTCAGAGCCGTTTGTGCTGGTAAGGCTATAGATGCTCAAACACAATCAGAGACAACGTACACTTCAGCTGGAGCCGATATGGAACATGATGAGTTTGGATATTGTACTGAGTTTATTATTCAACTAGATCCTTCTCTTAAGAAGTACGACGAGAACGAATTTAGACAAGATCTTGAAAACTTAGGTAATTCTTTAGTTGTAGTTACAGATGAGGACTTAGTAAAAGTTCACGTTCATACATTGAAGCCAGGTAATGCATTAAACTTAGGTCAGCGCTACGGAGAGTTCTTGAAACTTAAAATTGAAAACATGAGTGAACAACACCATACAATTATGGAATCTGATACCGCTCATGCATTAAAGACTCAGCAAAAGAAACACGAGAAATATGCGATCGTATCTGTTGCTACAGGTTCTGGTATTGTAAATCTATTTAAAGAGTTACGTGCTCAGTATATTATCAGTGGGGGACAAACAATGAACCCATCTACAGAAGACTTCGTAGCATTGATTGAGTCAATCAATGCAGATCACGTCTTTATTCTACCTAATAACTCAAACATTATTTTAGCCGCTAATCAGGCTAAGGCTCTATTAGAAGATAGAGATGTACATGTTTTAGAAACGAAAACTATTCCTCAGGGGTTATCAGCATGTATTATGTTTAATCCAGAAGTGGATGTTGAGGAAAATATTGCTGAAATGATGGATGCAGTAAAGAATACAAGAACTGCTCAAGTTACGTATGCAATTAAAGATACTGTATTTGAAAATTTAGAAATTAAAGAGAATGATACGATGGGTATTTTAGAAGGTGACATTATTGTTGCTAATGCTGATCGTAAATATGTTGTTGAGTCTTTACTTAATGAATTAATTACTGAAGACACTGAGATAGTTACAGTATTAGCCGGTGAAGATGTTAATGATGATGAGTTTAAAGAAGTTGAAGATTTCATTAATAATACCTTTGATATTGAAGTGGAATGTCATCGTGGTGAGCAGCCCGTTTATTCCTTTATTTTTGGAGCTGAATAAAAGGGCGTTTGCCCTTTTTCTTTATATCTATGATAAAAATAACACCAAAGCAAAGAGAAACTATCAATAAACTTGGCTATAGTGATACTACTGAGTTTCTAACGCACTATCCAACGCGTTATGAAACACTATATCCTAAGCCTGTAAAAGAGTGGCAAGTGGGGGAAATGGTTATTTTCTATGGACCCATGGCTACTCCTTTTAAGACTGCTTACTATAATAGACGTTCTCGTACTAGTTTTAGCGTAAACTATAATGATTCAATCATTAATGCTGTTTTATTTAACCAACCTTATTATAAGACTCAAAACTATAATGATCATATTGTGGTTATTGGTACACTACAAGATAATGGAAGTGTTGTGGTACGTAATATATCAAATCAAAGTATCGAACTAATGAGTGGAATTCAACCAGTATATTCGACAAGAGCTGAAATATCACAAAAGATGATACGTACTATTATGAAGAAGACATTAGAGAACACTCCAATAAGTAACATTGTTCCTGAAAAATATATATCTGAGTATAAACTAATGAATAGAAGTGAAGCATTACATTCTATTCATTTTCCTAAGAATATGCAGGATTTAAATGCTGCAGTTCGAACTTTAAAGTACGAAGAATTTTTATTATATCATGTATATAACGCATTAAATGCTAAAGACTTAAGTTTTGGTATTAATAGGGATGTATCAAATGTAGATAAGTATTTAGAGGTGCTACCCTTTGATTTAACACAAGACCAAAGTACCGTTTTAGATGAAATATTAGTGGATTTTAATACGCCTAAGCAAACTAATCGCTTAATACAGGGGGATGTAGGTAGTGGTAAGACTATTGTTGCTATTTTAGCAGCGTTGGCAATGATAGATAAGTCATATCAGGTTGCTTTTATGGTGCCAACAGATATTCTAGTACACCAACATGCTAATGTAGTTAGAACATTGTTTCCAAAGGTTAAACTAGCTGTAATAACATCTGAGAGCGAGAATAAAACCGAAATTATTAAGGGTTTAAAGAATGGCTCATTTGATTTTGTGATTGCTACGCATGCACTAATACAGGATTATGTAGAATTCATGAATCTTGGTTTGGTTATTATTGATGAGCAACATCGATTTGGAGTTGACCAAAGGCAGGCGCTGATTGAAAAAGGAGATCGAGTAGATGTATTGATGTTAAGTGCTACGCCAATACCAAGGTCTTTAGCTGCTTCTCTATATTTTGACGTGGATATATCTGAAATAAAAGGTTATCCATCGCATCGCAAAGAAACTAAAACCTACTATATAAAAGAAAACTCTATGCGATCTATCATGGATGCTCTTTATCAGCGTTTGGATGCTGGTGATCAAGTATATATCGTATGTGCTGCAATAAGTGAGGGAGAGCGAACTGGAGTTCGCAATGTTTATGCCATCTACGAACAGGCTAACCTTTTATTTTCAAAGTATGGAGTTGGTATGGTTCATGGACAAATGGATCAAGATAGCAGAAATAACATTATGGATAGTTTTAGTAAGGGTAACACTAAAGTATTAGTATGTACAACAATTATTGAAGTCGGTGTTGATATTCATAATGCTAATACAATGGTAATCTATAATGCAGAAATGTTTGGTATCGCAACTTTACACCAGTTACGTGGAAGGATTGGCCGTGGCGATGTTGGGGGAGTTTGCTATTTACTATCAAGTAATGAGAATGAAGATACAATAACACGTCTTGAAGTTCTTACATCAACGACAGATGGATTTAAGTTATCTTTACATGATTTAAGACAAAGGGGAATGGGCGATATTCTTGGAAAACGTCAGTCAGGTTTACCTCATTTTCTTTTAGGTAATATTGAAGATGATCAAAAAATTGTTGATGTAGCAAAGAAAGATGCTAAGTATATAATTGAGAATAGTGATAACGCCGATTTTAAGGTAATTGTCAATATTTCTAAACAGAAAAGTTTGGGTTATAATTAATATAGGTGATAACTATGAATCTTAAGGATTTTTTAAAAAATATTGGAATAGCTGTTAATGATTTTCGTTTGATTGAGAATTCTTTTGTGCATGCTTCATATGCAAATGAGAATGATAATTTCGAAGAAAATAATGAGCGTTTGGAGTTCATGGGCGATGCAGTACTTCAAATTCTCGTGTCTGAGTATTTATTTAATAATGAAACGTATCTTAATGAAGGAGACATGACTCTATATCGTGCTAAATTAGTACGCGAGGAAGCGCTAGCTACATATTCAAAAGAGATGGGATTAAATAAGTATCTTTTACTAGGTAGTGGTGAAGAGCGTACTGGCGGTCGTAATAGAGATTCTATTGTTGCTGACTTATTTGAGGCGTTTTTAGGAGCAGTATATCTTGATTCTGGTTTAGATAATGCTCGTAAAATAGTTTTGAGTGTTCTTCCTAAGACGTTGAGTGAAGTAGATGTTGATTCGATTACAGATTATAAAACAAAACTGCAAGAGTTTGTGCAATCTGATCGAAGAGAGAACGTTAGTTATGAAGTTGTTAAGGTAACAGGTCCATCTAATGCGCCTTTGTTTGAGGTTGTTGTAAAATTAAATGAGCTTAACTTTGGACGTGGTTTTGGAACTAGTAAAAAACGCGCCGAGCAAAAAGCTGCTAAAGACGCATTTGAGAAATTAGTTAAGTAGGTGAGGTTAAAGTATGAATGATATATTAAGTAAGATAGGTCTTAGTAATGACTATAGAATATTTTTAGAGTCTGCAAGTATAACTAAGTTAGAATACTATGAATCAATTCAAATCCTTAAAATGGAAATGGAGGTAGACAAAGTTCTACCTTTTGAGGTTTATGAGAAGTTTATACATCTACTTAAGATAAATACTAAAGCAGATGTTGACCTTATCATTGTAGCTCGTGAGAATGCTGTTGAATTTCCTGATTTAATGAAGTACTATGATTTCTTTTCACAAACTAAAGGTCTAGGTGGACTTTTAAAGACGACTCTAAATCATGTTGAATCTAATATTGAAGTACTACTAATTGATGAGAAGTTATTTGATTCTATTGATGTAGAGCTTAGTAGAATGGAAGTATATCTTAAGTCCGTGGGTATTATATTTGAGTATACTGTCGCAAAGGCTGGTGAGACCTTTGATGTTACGATTACTAAAGAGGCTGCTACACCAGTTCATATCGAACCTGAACGTCAGCCAGAAAAGTTCACTAAACGTCATATTAAGTATAGTAATTATGCAAATGTTAAACTAGTTAATCTAAACGAAGAAGCTCGTAATATTGCGGTTGAAGGCGAGATTTTTGATGTTGATGTTCGTGAAATGCGAAATGGTGGTTTTGTTGTAAGTTATTATTTGAGAGATGAGGGTGGTGCCATCGTTGTTACCAACTTCTATGATAAAGAGTCTGACATTTTAAAGAAGGGTACGTTTGTATGCTTTTATGGTGATTACATCTTCGAAAGTAGACCTTTTGTTAATGACTATATCTTTAAACCTAAGCGCTTTGAGATAATTAAGCCAATGTTTATTCGTGAAGACACATCAAATGAGAAGCGTGTTGAGTTTCACTTACATACTAAGATTTCAGAGATGGATGGAGTTACTGACATTAAGGAATATTTGTCTCAAGCTTTTGATTGGAAACACCCTGGTCTAGTCATTACTGATCATGAAGGGGTTCAATCGTTCCCTAAGGCCTATAATCATCTTAAGAAATTAAGAAAAAATAATCCTGATCATGATTTTAAACTGGCATATGGTGTTGAAATGAACATTGCGCATAAGGACTTGTGTATTGTCACTAACCCTAAATCTCAATCGATTCAAACAGCTGATTATGTTGTATTTGATATTGAGACAACTGGTTTATCAGCTTATTATGACCATATTATAGAATTTGGTGCCGTTAAGATTTCTAATGGTCAAACGGTAGACTCGATGCAGTTGTTTATCAAACCTCCAGTTAGTATCCCACCTAATATCACAAATCTTACAGGTATTAGTGATAATGATGTTAGGTTTGCTGAAACTATTGAGAATTCTATTGACTCCATTTTGGAGTTTATTGGTGATGCAGTCTTGGTTGCGCATAATGCATCTTTCGATATAGATTTTATGCAAGAAATACTTCGTAAACTAGGTAGAGATCCTTTAGATAATACATATATAGATACCCTGGATTTGTCAAGAGCTCTGTTTCAAAATCGTCGCTCTTATCGATTGGGTAATATAGCTAGAATGATGAAGATTACATACGATGACGATATTGCTCACCGTGCTGACTATGATGCTGAAGTTTTGTCGAATGTTTTCTTTCAAATGAAACGTTTACCTGAACTTGTTGCTTTAGAAACTGTTGATGATCTATGTAAGTTAGGTGAAAACATTGGTTTTGAACGAGGTCGAAAAAGCCACCTATCAGTTATAGCCAAGAATCAAGCGGGTTTAAAGTCTTTATATGAACTTGTATCGTTATCTTACACTAAGTATCTGGCAACAATTGGTAATACTAGTAAGAGTAATGAAGTTTTAGCTGAACCTAGAATGATTAAAAGTGAGATTGATAAACGTCGTGATAATCTATTAGTTGGTGCTGGTTGTATTAACTCAGATGTTTTTGAGATAGCTATGAATAAAGCACAATCTGATTTGGATAAGGCAGTTGCTTACTATGATTTTGTTGAGATTATGCCCTTGTCTAATTATCAACCTCTAATTGATCGTAATGTAGTTGATGGTGAGGATGGTATTATTCGCGTTATAAAACGAATAATTGAAACCGCAAAGCGATTAGGAGTATTGATAATTGCTACAGGTGATGTACATTATAATCATCCTAACGATAAAGTAATTCGTGATATATATATTCATTCACAAGGTATTGGTGGAACACGTCATCCATTATATACATTTAATGCTGCGCGTCGCCTCAGTACACAAGCTCCAGACCAACACTTTAGAACCACCACGGAAATGCTGGATTCTTTTGATTATCTAGATAAAAATGATGTATATGAGTATGTTGTTAAAAATACTGTAGATTTACTGGCATCTATTGATGATGTTATTCCTGTTAAAGAGGACCTGTATACGCCACAATTAGAAAATAGTGATTCTCTGTTAACTGATTTAGTTTATGAAAATGCCCATAAGATATATGGTAAACCTTTACCTGATATTGTTGAGAATCGTATTGATGTTGAACTTAAATCAATCTTAGGTCATGGTTTTGGAGTTATCTATTATATATCTCATCTACTAGTTAAGAAGTCATTAGATGATGGATATTTAGTTGGTTCAAGGGGTTCTGTTGGATCTTCTTTAGTTGCTACTATGGCAGAGATAACCGAAGTTAACCCCTTAATGCCTCATCATATTTGTCCTAAATGTCACAATGTTGAGTTTTATGATGATGGTAAGTACAGTTCTGGTTTTGATTTGCCAAGTAAGCAATGTCCAAAATGTGAAACTACTATGATTGGTGAGGGCCATGATATTCCATTTGAAACCTTCTTGGGATTTGAGGGGGATAAGGTTCCCGATATTGATCTTAACTTCTCAGGTATTTATCAAGATAAAGCTCATGCTCATACTAAAGAGATGTTTGGTGAAGATTATGTTTATCGTGCTGGTACGATATCTACAGTTGCTCAAAAGACTGCTTTTGGATATGTTAAGGGATATTTCGAGAGCATGAATATTGATAATCAATCTAAGGGCTGGCAGTCTTATTTAGCTTATGGAGCCGAAGGTGTTAAACGAACAACAGGACAACACCCTGGTGGTATCATAGTTGTTCCTAACAATATGGATGTTCATGACTTTACACCTGTTCAATATCCAGCGAATAATAAGAACTCTAAGTGGTTAACAACGCACTTTGAGTTCCATGATATTGATAGTAATGTTTTGAAATTAGATATATTGGGTCATGTGGATCCTACAGCGATGAAGATGTTAGAAAAAGTATCTGGTATTGATATCAATACCGTTCCAATTAATGACCCGCAAACTATTTCGTTATTTGCTAGCTCTGAAGCGTTAGCAGCAGATCCTCGTATTTATAATGAGAAAACTGGAGCACTTGGTATACCTGAGTTTGGTACCGGGTTTGTTAGAAAGATGTTAGAAGCAACGCGACCAGATAATTTCTCTGACTTAGTTCGAATATCGGGATTATCACATGGTACTGATGTTTGGCGTAATAATGCCGAGGAATTGATTAAAGAAGGATTAACACTTAAAGACGTTATTGGTTGTCGTGATGATATCATGGTAACTTTAATGCATCATGGTTTAGAACCTAAGATGTCATTTGACATTATGGAGTCAGTTCGTCGTGGTCGTGGTTTAACTCCAGAGTGGGAGTTGGCCATGAAAGAGAATAAATTGCCAAGTTGGTATATTGATTCTTGTAAGAAAATTAAATATATGTTCCCAAAGGCACATGCTGTTGCATATGTAATGATGGCCATGCGCGTTGCTTGGTTTAAGGTTCATAGTCCACTTGCGTATTATGCTGTTTACTTTACCTTACGAGTTGATGCTTATGAAATTGAAACAATGACAAGTAATGTTAGTGTTGTAACTAATAGACTACAATCTATTACTTCCAGGTTAGCAAGTAGAGACACTATGTTTGATGTTTCAAACAAAGAAAAAAACTTGGTTGATACATTGGAAGTTACATTGGAAATGTTAGCTCGTGGTTATGAAATATCACCAATTGACTTGATGTACTCAGATGCCACTGAGTTTATAATTGATCCTCGCAAAGATAATGCTATTATTCCGCCATTTAATGTAATTGATGGATTAGGGGATAGTGTGGCAGCTTCAATTGTAGCTGCCCGAAATGAACGTGAAGTTATCTCTAAGCATGATCTAATTAGTAGATCCGCTGTGAGTAGTTCTCTGATTAAGAAGTTAGATGAGTTAGGGGTTACCAAGCATCTTCCCGAGTCAAATCAAATGTCTTTGTTTGATTTGTAAAATACTTGATTTTAGCATACGTTAGTCGTATAATACTTATAGATAACAACAAGGAAGGAGTGGTCGATGCCACTCTTTCGTTTATGTGAGGGAGTATATGAAGGAATATTTAAGTAAATTTGAACCCATAGCTAAAGAAATGGGATTAGAAATTGTAAGTTATAACATCGTTAGTTCTGACATTATGGAATTATCTGTTGGATTGATAGGAAGCTTTGATTCACCGGATCTAGAAACGCTTTCAAAAGCAGCTTCAATGTTTGCTGAGAGTATCGATTATGAGATCGGGCTGGATGTAAGTTCTCCTGGTGCAGAAAGAGAAATTAGTCCTGATGATTACGAGGCTAATATTGGTAAATATATATATGTAGGCTTCAAAAACCCTGCAAAGGGTATGGATGAGGTTGAAGGTGAGTTAGAAGAGGTTGATGACACTTTTGTAAGTGTTCGATACCGGGTTAAACATACGTCTAAAGTAGTGCAAGTGGAAAGGGACAATATAAAACTGCTTCGTATTGCAGTTAAGGTTTAGGAGAAGAAAATGAGTCGTAGAAGAAAAGTAGCAAAAGCTGAAGAGGGTATGAACTTAGAAAAAATAGTTCAAGCCATTCAATTGATTGAAGATGATCGTAATATCTCTAAAGAGATTATATTTGAAGCGCTTCAAGAATCTTTGATTAAAGGATATCGTCGTGAGATTGATGTTCCTGATGCACAAGTAACTGTAGAGTTAGATAGTAATGGTAACATACGTTTATATCATGAGTTTACAGTTGTTGAGGAAGTTGAAGATGACGCTTTAGAAGTTGGTTTAAATGAAATTGAAAATAACGTTGACAACTTAGTCGTAGGAGATGTACTTCGTATTGAAAAGTCTGTTATGCAATTGGGGCGTGCAGCCGTAACATTAGCTAAAAACGTTATCATGCAAAAGATTCGTGAAGCTGAGAAAGCTGGTGTATACAATGAGTATTATCGCCAGTTAGACGATATGGTCATAGCTAAAGTAGAGAGTGTTGAGGACAAATTTATTGTTCTTGATCTTGGTAAAGCATTAGCAATTATGCCACGTAGTGCGCAAATGCGTAATGAACACTATACTGAAGGACAAACTATTAAAGTTGTTATCACTGAAGTAAATAAGGAATCAAAGGGTGCTCAAATCTTAGTATCACGTGCAAGTGATATGATGGTTCGTCGTTTGTTTGAACGTGAAGTTCCTGAATTTAGTTCTAACTTAGTTGAGATAAAAGCGATGGCTCGTGAAGCTGGAGACCGAACTAAGGTTGCTGTATTCTCTAATGATCCAAATATTGATCCAATTGGTGCTTTTGTAGGTCACCAAGGTTCTCGTATACAGGCAGTTCGTAATGAACTATCAGGCGAGAATATTGATGTCTTTGAATGGTCAAGTAATATGATTGAGTTAGTGCAAAATGCATTATCTCCAGCTGAAGTAGTGGCTGTAATTGAAAATCCAAATGGACATGGTTTAATGGTTATCGTTGATAAGTCTGAATTATCATTAGCGATTGGTAAGGGCGGTAAGAATGCTCGTTTAGCAGTTCGCCTAACTAAAGAAGCTATCGATATTAAGTCTGTAGATGAAGCGGTAGAAAAAGGAATAGACTATATTTCTCTTCAAGCAGCTTACGAAGCTAAATTAAGAGCTCAAGAGATTGAACGTTTAGCTAAGAAGGAAGTTGTTGAGGAAATAGTTGAAGATGTAGCCGAAGAAGTAGTAGAAGATATGGTTGATGAAGTAGTTACTGAAGTAGCTGAAACTGTTGAAGATACAGTTGAAGAGGTAATCGAGGAAGATGTTGAAGTAACTGAAGAGGTTGTAGAACCTATTGAGAAAGTTGTTGAAGTTCCTAAGCGTAAGCGGCCATTACTTAAACCTCGTACTGAAGAGTATGTATCTAAGTTTGAGGAAATTGCTGATGCTTCTCGCAAGCAAGAAGAAGATACTCGTCGTCGTCGTTACAATCGTAGAAAAGATGAGATTGAAATTGTTTCTACATCTGAAATGCTTAAGGAAATGGATTATGAAATCTTACCAGAGTACTCTGATGATGAGTTAGAGGAGATTAAAGCTCAAACTCAAGCTAATGAGGAAGAATGGTACGATGATGATATTGACTTCGATCTATATGATGATTACTACGATGAAGAGTAATTGGAGGTAATATGCGTAAGATTCCTATGAGACGATGTGTGGTTACACATACATCACTTCCAAAGCAAGACTTAGTGCGCGTTGTTCTTACACCAGAGGGTACGGTTGAACTTGATTTAACTGGTAAAAAAAATGGACGTGGTGCTTATGTTAGTAAAGATATTGATGTAATTGATCAGGCTATTAAGGAAGGTTCTTTAAATAGAGCACTTAAGACTAAAGTTCCTGATGAAGTTTACGAGGCTTTAAAAGCATATGTCAGTAAATAAAATGTTAAATACCCTTGGATTAGCAAAGCGTGCAGGTAAAATTATTACAGGGGATGAGCTTATATTGCAAGTTAGTAAGAAACAGGTGGCATTGGTGCTATTAGCATCAGATGCCTCTGATCGTACTAAGAAGCAAATGCATTCAAAGTGTGAGTACTATGGTGTTGAAGTCATTGAGTACTTCAGCAAAGAGGAGATATCAAATGCTGTGGGTATGGTCAATCGTATTGCGGTTGGGATTACCGATAGTGGATTTTCTAAATTAATAAAAAACAAAATGAAAGGTTAGGTGGTTTATAAGTGAGTAATAGAAACAGAAGACCAAATAATAAGAGACGAAGTAATCGTAATAAGAATAATAATCAGCAACCGGTGGTTAAAAAGGCACCAACAGTAACTGAGATTGAGTATTTTGAAGGGATCTCAGTTAATGAGTTAGCAAAACGTTTAGAGCGTGCAAGTAGTGAAGTAATTAAATTGTTATTTATGATGGGTACTGTTGTAAACATTAATACTACACTAGATAATGACACTGTTGAATTAATATGTATGGAGTATGGTGTTACACCTACATTAGTAATTCCAGTTGATGAGTTATCACTTGAAATAGATGAAGAAGAAGACAATCCTGAAGATTATGTTGAACGTGCTCCAATCATTACTATCATGGGTCATGTTGACCATGGTAAAACAACGTTATTGGATACGATTCGTAAGACAGAGGTTGTGGCAGATGAGTTTGGTGGAATTACCCAGCATATTGGTGCTTACCAAATTAATTACAAGGGAAATCCTTTAACATTCTTAGATACACCAGGTCACGAGGCTTTTACGGCAATGCGTGAGCGTGGTGCTAAGGTAACGGATATTGTAATTGTTGTAGTTGCAGCAGATGATGGGGTTATGCCTCAAACTCGTGAAGCGATTGACCATGCTAAAGCAGCTGGTGTTCCTTTAATTATTGCTATCAATAAAATGGATGCAGTTGGAGCAAATCCAGATCGCGTATATTCTGAACTCTCTGAATTAGGTATTATGCCTGAGGAGTGGGGTGGAGATACTGTATTTAGTAAGATTTCTGCTAAAAATGGAGAAGGCATTGATGAGTTACTTGAAACAGTTATCTTGGCTTCTCAATTAGAAGAGTTAAAAGCAAATCCAAAGCGTGTTGCTACAGGTACGGTTATTGAAGCGAAGATAGATAAGGGTCGTGGACCAGTAGCTACTTTGTTAGTTCAAAATGGTACATTAAGAAACGGAGATCCAGTAGTTATTGGGTCAACATACGGCAAGATTCGTCGTATGACAGATAGTAATGGAAAAGATTTAAATGAAGCACTGCCATCTATGCCAGTTGAAGTAATTGGTTTACAAGATGTTCCAGTTGCAGGTGACTTATTTAGAGCCTTTGATAATGATAAAGACGCGCGTGCTATGGCTGAGAAGCGTAATCAAGCTCGTATTGAAGCAGACCGTGCATCAAGTAGTGCTTTAAACTTAGATGATCTATCTAAGCAAATTTCAGAAGGTGATATTCAGGACATTAATATTGTAATTAAATCTGATGTTCAAGGTTCTGCTGAAGCACTTAAGGGCTCACTTGAGCGTATAAGTACTGATGAAGTTAGAGTTAACATTATTCGTGCAACTGCAGGAACAATTACTGAGAGTGATGTTCTATTAGCATCAGCATCAAATGCTTTAATTGTTGGATTTAACGTACGCCCTACTGCGGCAGTTCGTAATTTAGCTGAAGAGAAGAAAGTGGATATTCGTTTATATAACGTTATTTACCACGCTATTGAAGCTTTAGAATCTGCTATGAAGGGTATGTTAGCACCAGTATACGAAGAAGTTATTTATGGTCAAGCAGAAGTACGTCAAACGTATAAAGTATCACGTGTTGGTACTATTGCTGGTTGTATGGTAACTGATGGTAAAATTATTAGAGACAGTTCTGTTCGTGTCATCCGTAATGGAGTTGTTGTATATGATGGTAAGATTTCATCGCTTAAACGTTTCCAAGACGATGCTCGTAGTGTAAGTCAAGGTTATGATTGTGGTATCACAGTTGCTAACTATAACGACATTAAATTGGATGATATTCTAGAGTCATATGGTGAAGAGCAAGTATTAGATTAAGGAGAAAACTATGTCATTAAAGAAAGAACGTATTGAATCATTAATTAAGCGTGAAGTAGCTTTAACAATTACCAATAAGATTAATGATCCTGCACTTAAATTTTGTAGTGTAACGGATGTTATTTTAACTGATGATCTGTCATTTGCGACGGTTTATGTTAGTTTCTTGGATGATAAAGACAAGGAACCTGGTATTAATGTATTAGTTAAAGCAAAGGGTATGTTGCGTAATGTTGTGAGTAAATCAATTGGTACGCGTCGTACTCCTGAAATTTTAATCAAACTTGATGAGTCGAGTGAGCGTGGTGCGCGCATTGATTCAATCTTGAGCAGTTTAGATAAGTAAAATAATTAAAAAAGAAATTGCTTTATGCAATTCTTTTTTAAACTAGAGGTGTATATGCAAGGATTTATTTCGATACATAAACCCGAAGGTATGACATCATTTGATGTAGTACGTAAGATTAAACGGGTGTATAAGACAAAAGCTGGCCATTGTGGAACTTTAGACCCAAATGCGACAGGTTTATTAATTGTGGCAGTAGGTTCAGCCACTAAATCACTTCCTTATATGGGGCTTGAAACTAAGGTTTATGAGGCTAGTTTAAAGCTAGGTTTATCAACCGATACAGGTGATATTTGGGGAGAAGTGCTTGAAAAAAGAGAAGTGAAGCCAGTTAGTAATGATCAGGTCATTTCTGTTTTGCATTCTTTTATTGGTAAGCAAAAACAGCGAGTACCAATGGTATCCGCGAAAAAAATAGATGGAAAAAAACTGTACGAATACCATCGACAGAACATCGAAATTGAAACTCAGTATACTGATATTGAAGTATATGAGATTGATTTGATTGAGTTGAGTGAAGATACTATCAAATTTAGAGCGTTTGTATCAAATGGGACTTATATTAGAACCCTTTGTGAAGATATTGCTGAAAAGTTAGATAATATTGGCACAATGTCATCGCTAGTTCGTAGTGCAGTTGGGGACTTTAAGTTAGATAATGCCATCGCTTTAGATGAAGTTACTGAAGAAACAGAACTGCAAAGTCCTAAAGATGTTATTACTTTACCTAAGATTATCAATGTAGATCTCGAGTTTGATATTATGAACGGAAAAAGAATTGTGCTTGATACTGAGTTTGATCAAGTACTATTAGACAGTGGGACATACTATGCGGTATATAAAAGAGAAGATAATAATATATTTAGAAGTGTAAGAGGGCTATGGTAATATGAAAAGAACTATTATTAATGATGTATCCAAAATACATCTAACTACTGATAAGATAGTAGCTTGCATTGGTTTTTTTGATGGTCTACATAAGGGGCATCAGGTTTTAATCAATAAAACTATTGAGCGTGCTAAGGCACTTGGATTACCAAGTGCGCTTATAACATTTGATCCCGATCCCTGGTCAGTACTAAATCGAAAGAGTGGGGTACGTCATATTACACCTTTGAAACGTAAGTTTGAAGTTGTGGAAAAACTTGGAATTGATGAAGTTATTGTTTTAAACTTTAGCTCAAGTGTAGCGTCATTGTCTCCTGATGAGTTTGTGAGTCATGTACTATTGGGGCTAGGAGTTAGTGAATTAGTAGCAGGTAGTGATTTTAGATTTGGAAAAAAAGCTAAAGGGAATACTGATTTTCTTATTGAAAACTATGCTGCTGTAATCACAACTCATGTTATGGGTATTGAAACTTTAGCTGAACACAAAATCGGGAGTACTCAAGTTATTCAAACTATTTTACAAGGTAAGGTAGAAGAAACATTTAATCTTCTAGGTCGTTATTATTCAGTTGGTGGATTTGTGATTGATGGAGCGAAACAAGGTCGAAAGATTGGGTTTCCAACGGCTAACTTAGACATAGTAGATGAATATGTTATCCCTAAAACTGGTGTATATATGGGCTATACGAAGGTTAATGATAAAATATATAAAAGTATCATAAACATTGGCTATAACCCTACTTTTAATACAAGAGATAAGGTAGTAATAGAAACGCATTTGCTTGATTTTAATGAAATGATTTATGGCGAGCACTTGCATCAATATTTTGTGAAACGAATCCGAGATGAGCTTAAGTTTGCCTCAGTTCAGGAGTTGATTGATCAAATGAAAGTAGATGAACAACAAGCTCGTGATTTCTTGATTGATGTAGACGAATTACTTTAATTTGTTAAGGAATAATGGTATAATTTTTTTAGTAGGTGATAATATGACAGATTATGTATTGATTCAAAGTGGAAATATTGGAATGGGACAAATCGCCATTTCAAAAAATGTAATAAGCCATATAGTAAACGAAGTAATTAATCGTGATAAGAGTCTTTTTCTAGATGAAACTCGTTCTTATAAAGCAGCACCAATAATCAAGATAGAAGGCAAGAATCTTGCTATCACTTTAAAAGTTCGTGTTCAATATGGTAAGAACGTTGAAGTAGCATGTCGTAATTTAGAGCGTGAGTTAACAGAGCAACTGCAATTTATGGTTGATTATCATGATCCTAAGATTAATTTCAATGTTGTGGGATTTAAGTTTGATTAGAAGCAGATATCTGCTTCTTTTAGTGTGGAGGAATCATGAGTAGAAGAAAACAAAGAGAGAATGCTATTAGAGTTGTCTATACGCATTTAATAACAAGCAAAGATATGGATGAAATAATGGATGATTATCATGTAGCATCCAGTAGTAGTGATTTTATTCATTATAGTATTATTGACCCTGAACTGGTTGATGCTCTATATAGAGTAGAAGAACGTTCTAATATTTATATTACAGTTATAAATACAAAGTTAAAGAGCGGATGGGAATTTTATCGCTTAGGTAAAATGGAACAGTCGATCTTATTATTAGCTTTAGCTGAACTTGAGCAAAGTATTCAAGAGAAAGCAATTATAGTTAACGAAGCTGTTGAACTCGCTAAACTTTATGCGGATGAAGATTCATTTAAACTAATCAATGGAGTATTAGACTCACTATGAGTGATAAACAAGTATTAAGCGTTACTGAGTTTATGAATTATTTAAAAGGGGTTCTAACTGATATCCCGTTCTTTAGAAATGTCTCTATAGTGGGTGAAATATCAAATTTCACAGCCCACCGTAGTGGTCATTTCTATTTTTCTTTAAAAGATGATGATTCTATCATTAAAGTGGTAATGTTTAGAACGGCGTCTCAAAGGGTGCTATTTAAACCAAAGAATGGTGACAGGGTTGTTTTAAGGGGTTCCTTAAACGTTTATACGGCTTCTGGTGATGTTCAATTCTATGCTAATGCAATGATATTAGACGGATTAGGTGAGCTATATTTGCGATTTGAACATCTAAAAAAAGATTTAATGGAAAAGGGTTACTTTGAAGAGTCTTTAAAGAAACCTCTTCCGAAATACCCTAAAAGTATAGCAATCATTTCAGGTGAAGGAAGTGCTGCTTATGCTGATATAGTTCGCACTCTTAAAGAACGCTGGCCATATGCTAATGTGACGGATTATTTCTCATATGTTCAAGGGGAACAGGCTATTGATGATTTATCTAAGAGTATACAATTAGCTGATGGAGATGATCATGACGTGATCATCTTAGCACGTGGTGGTGGTTCTTTAGAAGATTTATGGGCATTTAATGAGATTAAAGTTATAATGGCTGTCTTAACCTCTAAAACACCAATAGTGAGTGGTGTTGGTCATGAAAGTGATGTTACACTTGTTGATTTTGTTGCTGACTATCGTGCTGCGACACCAACTGCAGCTGCAGTAATAGCTACACCACACATGGATCAAGTATTTAGTAATCTTCGTGATTTAAATAATGGGATGTACTTAAGTGTAACTAAAAAGATTAAGTCTGAAAAAGTACATTTAACATATTTCAACAGTTCAAAGACAATGACTCAACCAGAAAGTATTTTTGATACATACTATTATAAGTTAGATTTGCTAAATAGTAAGTTATTGTCTAATACCAAAATATTTAATAAGGTAAATCAAGACTTAAGTGTAATGCGAACTAAAAATCACGAAAAAATTATAAAATTATTTGATAAAAAAGCATTGCAATTATCATATACATTACTTAATAACACTCAGAGTATTAATCATAAAATCAGAAGTAAAAAAGATGATTTTAAAAGATTGGAAGATTATATATTAAGTAATATTGTACGTATGCTTACATTGAAAAAATCTGGCTTTAATGCTATTCTTAATTCAATGAATCATCTATCTCCGTTTGCAATATTAGAGCGCGGATATAGTATAACGAGTAAAGGAAATAACGTGATTAAATCAGCTCACAATGTCGAGATTGGTGATGCAATTAGTATTAAATTAAAAGAGGGGTCAATTAAAGCCTCTGTTATAGAAAGGACTTTTGAAGATGAATAAAGAGTTTAATTTTGAAAAAGCAATGAATCGCTTAAATGAGATATCACAAGCACTAGAGAGTGATACGATTGAGTTAGATAAAGCAATGGCTTTGTTTGAGGAAGGACTTGATTTATCCAAGAAATGTCAGGAAACATTAGAGTCCTATGAAGTTCGCGTTAAAGATTTAGTTCTTAAACATAAGGGGGAGCAAAATGATTAAGAGCTTTGATTTGTTTCTGAAGAATGAGTTTAGTAAGTTGGGTGACTCTAAGGTTCTTGAGGCTATGGAATACTCATTATTCTCATCAGGTAAAAGACTTCGAGTATCAATGATTTTATCTTTATTGAAAGATATGGGTGTTGAAGAGGAAGAAGGATATTACGCTGCTGCTGCACTGGAGTGCATTCATACATATTCTTTAATACACGATGATTTACCAGCATTAGATAATGATGATGTGAGAAGATTTAAACCAACTAACCATATTGTATATGGTGAAGGTCTTGCTATTTTGGCAGGTGATGGTTTACTTACTACTGCATTTTATCTTTTAAGCAAAGGAAATTATGATCCTAAGGTATTTGAAATCTTATCCTATCATGCTGGCATTAATGGCATGATTTTAGGACAAGAATATGATATTTTAGCATCGGTTGATTCACTAGAATCACTTGAAGAGTGCTATTCACTAAAAACAGGAGGACTGTTTGCTGCTGGTCTTCAGATGGCTGGTTTAATTGCTGATTTTGAAGATTTAGATACATTGCAAAACCTAGCTTATAACTTAGGAATCGCGTTTCAACATCAAGATGACTTATTAGAAGTTATATCAACTACTGATATTGGAAAATCAAAATCATCAGATGAAGATCGCAATAAGTTAACAATTCTAAACTATATGTCAGTTAATGAGGCTATCAAATATGTAGATGATATGTTCGATAGTATATATGGTAATATTGAAAGTCTTAATCTACAGTCAAGTAATTTTTTAAATCTTATTGAGTCTATATCTAAACGCGAAATATAGGAGGACCTTATGAAAGATCACTTAAGTAATGTGCCATATGAAATATTAAAAGAGGGATTATCACATTCTATCATTAAAGAACCGATGTATAGTGCATCGGATGTTTTAAGTAATTTATCTGTATTAGATACTGTGATAGCATTGAATAAAGTTTTTGACTTCAATGATTCTTACTTAGTGATTGGTAATAAGAAACGTCGAATTATTCAGGATGTTTTGCAGAAGGAAACTGGACTTAGTTTGAGTAATGTCTTTGTTTGTGGTAAGAGTAATGAAGCCTTGGGTCTTGGAATCGGTCTTGCTTTAGAGAGTCATAAAAAAGTCGTTATTATGATTGATGACTTTGTTTTAAACTACGGTAAGACTTTTGAAGCTTTAACTCAGATTCAACGACACCAGCCTGATATAACTGTTGTATATGTTGAAGATGAGCATTCATTTGACCAATCTCATAAGAGTAAAGATTCTTTAGTTAACTCCCTTCGAACATCAAAGGCTTATGTTAATCTTAAGAAAGACGTTAAGCATTTATTAGACCGCCCAACAGGTAAGCCGATCCTAAGTTCTTTATCTTGGGTTAAAGAAGGAATAAAAGATATTGTTACTGAAACAACTGTTTTTGATCAATTTGGACTAGAGTACTACGGGGTAGTAGATGCGATGAAGTACAAAGATAATCTGCATACTTTTCAAAGTGTTGCATTAATTAATACACCTGCGGTAGTTCATGTTAAAACTGATTTAAGAAAGCTAAGGGGTTTAAAATTACCTCGATATAAAACCGAGGATGCAATTCCTGATAATTATTTCAATTATATAGATGCAATGGATTCTGTTCTATCAGAATATGATTCTATAACTTTATGTGTAGATATTACATCTGATTCTCAACACATGCCTCAGTTTGCCATAAAGTTTCCTGATAACTATTATGTTAGTACAGGTACTTATCAGTTTCTAGTGGACTTTATAAAGGGACTCACTCTTTTAAATAAACGTATAGTTTTTATGCTTGATAGCAAGAGTTTTAACCATATTGCCTCATTAATTGAGGAGCAGTTTTATGGTAGTAATAACATCTGTATTATTCTTAGAGATAGTGGTCTTAGTAAGAGTGAGGATAATCCAACGCATGGTGTATTTGATGTTGGTTTAGCTGCTCGTTTTAGTAGTAATATTTATATGGGTAAGGATATTGGTGAAGCAACTCGTATTTTAAAGTATGTGTTAGACCAAGAATCGTTTCCTTTAAGTGTTATTAGAGTTCCTAGAGGTGTTGGTCTTATTAAAGATGGTATATATAATGATGGTTGGGAACTACTTAATTCAGAAGTAGATCCTAAAGCAGTTATATTTAGTTTTGGTGAAAATGTAAGTCGTCTTCATTCAAGAATATTATCAAATAAACTTCCTATTTGGGTTGTAAATGCTCGTAATATATTTGCGATTGATACTGACTTACTAAATAAAGTTAAGGCATTGGACATACCTATTGCTATTTATGATTTAGAGGATGTACACCATTCTCTATATCGTCTGATCTCTATGTATTTATCGAGTCATAAGGTCATTAATATTGGTCTACAACATTCATATTTAAAGTATAGTGGCAGAACTATACGTCGTAAGTACTCATTAAATGTTGATAATGTATTGGAGATGCTGCCTAAGTAGGAGGATTTATGTTAGTTCAATTATCTATAAATAATTTCGTATTGATACATAATATTACTATCGATTTGTCAAATAAATTTAATGCTTTCACTGGTGAGACAGGGGCTGGTAAATCGCTTTTTGTTGACGCTTTAAACTTTGTATCAGGTGGCAGAAGCAGTGTAAGTATAATTGGTAAGAGTTCTGATTCTGCATCAGTCGAGGCAGTGTTTGAACTTGATGGTTCTTCTTTAGCTTATAATTTTCTTGTAGAACATAATTTACTGGAAAAAGGTGATAATCTAGTTGTTTTAAATAGGGTTATGAATGAGGGCGGTAGATCGATATCTCGTATTAATAATCGTATTGTTAATTTGAGTACTATTCGTGAATGTGTGTCATACATTTTAGATATCCATTCGCAACATGAAACACAGTATTTATTAAATGAACGTAATCATATAAAACTATTGGATGATTATATGGGTAACCGTGATGTACTAGATAGTTATCAAAGCATTTATAAAGCCTATACCTTGAAACTTAAAGAGATTGAAGATTTTAAAGAAAAGCAGTTTAATCATGATCAACTTGAATTTTCAAAATTTCTTCTTGCTGATATTAATAAAGTTAAACCAAGCATAGAGGATTACAACGATATTAAAACTAGATTAAAAATTCTCGATAATTTTGAGAAGCATAAAGCAAAACTAGATTATATGGATAGTGTTTTAGTAGGTAGTGATAATGTTGTTGGGAAGTTGTATGATTTAATAGATGATATATCTATGTACCCTGAACTTGAACAGAGTTTCAAGGATGCTTATTTTCAACTTGAAGATATTAGTCAGCAAGTATCATCATTGAATCGTGAATTGGTTTTTGATGATCGTGAGTTTAACGAGTTAAACCAACGTCTTGTTAGTTATAATCAGTTAATTCGTAAGTATGGTTCGATTGAAGGTGTTATGGATAAGAAGCGAGACCTTGAAACTCAAATTAATCAAATTGATCATTTTGCTGAACTATTAGAGGACCTAGAGAACGATTCTAAGCAGTTATATAAGCAATTAGAAGAGAGCGCAACTCTATTATCGAATAAGCGTAAAGAGGCAGCTGAACGCTTGGAAACGGACATTTTACATGAGTTGAGTGACTTAATGTTAGAGAATACTCAGTTTAAGATTGTTTTCTCTCCATTAAGTTTTAACTCATTAGGAAATGAAGAAGTATCTTTCTATATTAGCCTTAATAAAGGAATGGACTTGGCACCTTTAGCTAAGGTAGCTAGTGGAGGAGAATTATCTCGCGTAATGCTTGGTTTAAAGGTAATATTTAGTCGAATACAGGGAATATCTACACTTATTTTTGATGAGATAGATACTGGAGTTAGTGGTAAGGTAGCTAAAAGAATTGGCGAGAAGATGAGAGAATTATCTAAGGATGCTCAAGTAATTAGTATTACTCATTTACCAACTGTAGCGGCCTTCTCACATCATCAGTACTTAATTTCTAAAGAAGATGGAGCGGAGGATACTATCACAAGTGTTTCTTTACTAGATACTAAAGAACGTATTAAAAATTTAGCACTAATGATAGCAGGAAATACAGATGCAGACACTATAAAAGCTGCTGAGAACTTACTAAAAGAGGGGCAGGGGTAGTATGGCGCGAGTTATCTTTCATATAGATATCAATGCTTTTTTCGCTAGTGCTCATCTAGTTGAGGATCCTTCTTTAATTGGAAAGCCAGTTGTTGTCTGTAGAGATACTAGAGGTTCAGTAGTAACGACAGCTTCCTATGAGGCACGAGCTTATGGTATACAAAGTGCAATGCCGCTATCACAAGCTAAAAAGTTATGTAATGAACTTATAATCATCGAACAAGATTTTGATTTGTATTTGGAACTATCTCAAGACTTTATAGATATTGTAAAGTCTTTTTCACCATATGTTGAACAAGCCTCCATTGATGAGTGTTATGTTGATGTTACTGAAGCAATAAAAGCATACAAACACCCTCTGGATCTAGCTGTAGATATTCAAAATACTATCCTAGAGGATTTGAGTCTTCCTATTAGTATCGGTGTTGGACCAAATAAGTTTCTAGCAAAGATGGCTAGTGATATGAAGAAGCCAAATGGTATTACAGTTTTAAGAATACGTGAAGCAGAAAGTAAACTTTGGCCATTAGACATCTCTGAAATGTTTGGAATAGGGAAGGTTACAGTACCAAAGTTAAGATCTTTAGGTATTAATACTATTGGTGATTTAAATACAGCTAATTTTGATGATTTGAAAGTAATCTTAGGTAATCGTACTCAGGTCTTTGTTGATCGTTCTAATGGATTAGATCATAGTGAATTAGAGATAGAATCTACTGCAAAATCTATTGGTCAATCTAAAACATTTCCAGACCCAATATTTGACTATACTGAGCTAAAAAATGCGATTACTCATGAAGTTAATGAAGTAGAAAGGCGTGCAAATGAAGCAGGAGTTCTTGGAAAGACAGTGCAATTCTCACTTAGAACGGAAGAATATAGTACAGCCGCAAGATCAATCACACTTGATCATTTTATAAGTAGCAAAGATGATATCTTAGAACGCGTTTTATACTTATATAGTGAGTTTGAAGATGCAGGAGGGGTAACATTTATCTCTGTAACTCTTTCTAATTTACGTGCTAAAGAAGATATCACACAACAGATTGATATCTTCAACATTCCTAAAGAAACACCTTTGGATAGTGTAATTACTCAGCTAAATGAGAATCTTAACTTAAACTTATTTAAGCGGGCTAGTGCACTCATTAAGGAGCATGATAATGAGTAAGTCTTTTGATGCTATATATGATTCTTTTGTGCATTCACTGCGTTTTGTCAATGTAAAAAGTGAGTCTACTGTTAAGCAATATAGCTTTGATACTAAACAGTTCTTAAAGTATTTAGATGATATACAAGTGAGTAATTTTAATGACATATCTTATGAAATACTGCTTACCTATATTAGTGAGTTGAAAGATATGTATGCTACTAATACTGTGTATCGAAAGGTATCATCTATTAAAGTCTTCTTCCAGTTTCTAAAGGAGTACGACTATATTAACCAGGATATTACTGCTTATATTAGATCTGAGCGTCGTGAAAAGAGTTTACCTAAAGCACTAACTATCGATCAAATTAAGCAATTGTTGTCTTTTGAAAAAAAGAAACCTAAAGATTTTCTTGATTATACACTAATCCTATTATTATTTAGAACTGGATTAAGAGTTTCTGAATGTGCTAATTTAGAGTTTGTTCATTTTTATAAAGAAGAGCGGCTACTGAGGTTTATTGGTAAGGGGAGTAAGGAACGTATTGTTCCTTTAAGTGAAGATGCATATAATAGTCTTCAGTATTATACTGAAGTAATTAGGCCGACACTTTTAAAAAAACAGAGCAATAATATATTTATTTCTCCAACAGGAAGGTTAGTTACAAGACAATATATATATCAAATGTTACAATTAAGGAGTAACGAGACTAATCTAAATGCCCATGTTAGTCCTCATGTACTTAGACATTCGATGGCTACTGCTCTTCTAGAAGAGGAAGTAGACTTAAGAATCATACAAGAGCTACTGGGGCATTCAGATATCTCAACAACACAAATATATACAGAGGTTCGTAAAAAAACACTTAGAAATGAGTATGATAAATACTTAGTAGGTGGTTTTGATTTTGAACCTAAGAAGGAGTAGATTATGTTTAAAAGAGTAATAACAATAGTTATGGATTCAGTTGGTATTGGTGCAGCACATGATGCTGAAAAGTATAATGACTTAGGTTCTGATACAATGGGAAACATCGCTAAAACAGTAGGGGGATTACACCTACCAAATCTTGAAAAACTCGGGTTAGGTAATCTTCATGAAATACAAGGTGTAAATAAGGTAGATAACCCTAAAGCGTACTATACGCGCATGATTGAAGCCTCAAATGGTAAGGACACAATGACAGGTCACTGGGAAATGATGGGTCTTAAAATCACTGAACCATTTATCACATTTACTGAAACGGGATTTCCAGATGAGTTATTAAGTGAACTAACGCGTTTAACGGGTCACGAAATCATTGGTAATAAATCTGCATCAGGAACTGAAATTATTGCTGAGTTAGGTGAGGAGCACATGCGAACCAACGCGATGATTGTTTATACTTCAGCAGACTCAGTGATTCAAATTGCAGCTCATGAAGAGACTTTTGGCTTAGATGAGCTATATCGTGTCTGTGAGATTGCACGTGAGTTAACTATGAAAGATGAATGGAAATTGGGTCGTGTTATCGCAAGACCATTTATTGGCAATGCTAAAGATGGCTTTACTAGAACTTCAAACCGTCATGATTATGCATTAAAACCATTTAATAAGACTGTCCTAGATGCTTTAAAAGAAGGACAGAAGGATGTCATATCGGTAGGTAAAATCAATGATATTTTTGATGGTGAGGGAATCACAGAATCTCATCGAACTAAATCAAATGAAGATGGTATGAATCAAACTATAGA
>CAZEQW010000002.1:0-33389 GCA_964514505.1 uncultured Erysipelothrix sp.
TACCTTTCCCTCTAATCGCAAATCAAGTACAACTAAGCATCATGAACACAAGACTATTTGATGAAGGCTTTAATGTAAACATGCATGTTGATGCCTCAATTGTTAGAACATCAGGACTCTTAGAATATGCACAACTTAAAGACATTACATTACAAGCTTGGTCACCATTTTTATACGGACACTTTGAAGGAAACTTCATCGATAATCCTAAATTCCCTGAACTAAATAAAGCAATGGACGAACTCGCAACTAAGTACAATGTTAGCACTACTACAATTGCTACAGCATGGATACTTTCACATCCAGCACAGATTCAAGTTGTTGCTGGGTCAATGACACCATCAAGAATCATTGAAATTAGTAAAGCAAGTAACCTTAAATTAAGCAGAGAAGAATGGTACTATATTTACAGAAGTGCAGGAAACCTACTACCATAACTACTATACCTCGTTTAAATAAGCGAGGTATTTTTATACTAAAAAAGGTGTTAAATAACACCTTAATACTTACATATTCAACTGTGCCAACATCACTGCCTGCTCCTCTTTGGTTAAATGACGCCACTTACCAACCGGTAAATTACCAAGTTCAATATTCATAATACGAACCCGTTTAAGCTTAACAACCCGATACCCTAACTTCTTAGCCATATTTCTAATTTGACGATTAAGACCCTGAGATAAAGTTAACTTAAAAGTTCTCCTCCCCATCTTAACGATTTTACACGGATCTGTCACCGTGTACTCTTTTCTAACTGGATTGTATATTTCAACACCACGGGCCATTTTATCCAAAAAAGACTGCGTAATATCCTTATTAACAGTAACTATATAATCCTTCTCATTCTTATTATGACTTCTCAAAATCTCATTCACTATATCACCATGATTAGTCATTAAGATTAAGCCTTCTGAGTCCTTATCCAATCTCCCAACATGAAATATCCTCTTTGGGTAATCAATAAAATCAACAATATTACCTTCAATCTCACGATCTGTTGTACATGTTATTCCAACTGGTTTATTTAAAACAAGGTAGATAAACTCCTCTTGCTTAAGAATTCTATTACCCTCAACTTCAACTATATCATCCTCAGTTACCCGAAGACCTAGTGAAGCAACTTCACCATTCACAACCACTTTACCCGCTTCAATAAGACGATCCGCATTACGCCTTGAAGTATAACCTGAAGCACTAATAAATTGATTTAATCGCATAATTATCACCTACGTATGATTATATCATAACTCCAGTTTATTAAACCCTTATATTGTACATATCTAATAAAAAAAGATTGACCTTAGTAAACACTAAAGCCAATCCTGTTTTTTAAATTACTCACCAAATGAAATATATTCAGTAAAATCCGGGAACTCAATCTTAGATTTAGCATTTAGATCAAATGAACCCACCATCTTGCCTACTGTCTCATCTTCAATATTAAAGTTTATTTTTACTAAACTCTTATCTTTCTGATTAATTGTATATTCCATAACACCTAAACCAATATCCAACTTCTCTGCATCTTCATTTGTTATTTCGTACTTATATACTATATTGTCTCCACTTTTAGTATACGTGAAACGATCAAAATCAAAATCCTCAATGTCAGAGTAATCATCTACCATTAACTCCATATCAATAATTTCTTCCAAATCATCAGCCGTAACTTCATTCTTGATCTTCATACCAAAAGCATCAATATACATGAATCCTTCATTTACGTAATACTTCATCTTTAACTCTTCAGCGTCCATTAAGAAAAAAGCGCTTAATAACTTAGAATCATTTGCGTTTCGAAGATTCATCTCAATAGTATAATCAGACTCTTCGGAGGTCACCACAAGCTTAACATCAGCATTAACCATAGTAACATTCTCTAAACTAGCTTTTAGTAAAGCTTCAGCCTCAGCTTTATCTAAAGATCCAGAAGAACCGGAGGAGCAACCCACCAGTACTAAAACAAGGCTTAACATCATTATTATCTTTTTCATAATATCCTCCATTTTTAAAAGTATACCATAGATGACTATGCTAAAGATATAAAAAAACTGGTTTCCCAGTTTATAGTTAAAATGGTGGACGATATGAGACTTGAACTCATGACCTCTTGCACGTCAAGCAAGCGCTCTCCCAACTGAGCTAATCCTCCGGCCCATTAATCGTATCAAATTAATTAAGACTTCGCAACTTTATTAGAACGACGCAACTGAATTACGTTATAATTTACCAAATTAATATTATTAGATTTAATAAAGTCCTTTAACTCTTGAGACTTCAATACTTCTAACTCAGTTTGTCGATAGTCGACATACGAAGATATTTCTTGCAAGAAAACATCATCCTTATAACCAGGATGAACCATTATTTCAACAAGACCCTTATGTTTTTCCATAATACTCTTTAAGTACTCAAACGTTGTATTTTCGGCATAAAAACCAAGATCCGCATGTATTCTTTTAGGAAATCCATCTTTAGTATCTCTAATTGGAATACCATACTCATCTCCCAATTTACGCACCACAGAGCGTAACTTAGGATGTAAATGAACATGATGATGTGAATCAATATGAGTTAGTTCAAAGTGCTCAGAGAGACGCTCTAACTGAGCTTTCCACTCCATATACACTTCTTCTATATCTACTTTATCCAATGTATCATGCGTTAGTCCAAAGTTACCACTTTCGTCAACTAATGTCTTATGAGTCTCTAATAAAGGACGGCGCGTTGTTAAAACCAAATGCGCTCCAAATCCCAAATCAGGATTATGCTTAGAGTACTCAACAGCCTCCAATAGTAACTTCTCATCGCAGTTTGCTAGGATAGTTGTCGAAGTAACTACACCTTGTTGATGTGCTTCAATTATTGCTGCCGATATAAGTGCAGTTAATGCAAAATCATCAGCATTAAATATCAATCTAGAAATCATTTAAATCCCCCTATGCTTAAACTAATAGTAACCTAACCATATTCTAAACTCAAGCATGTCACTAGGTTTTAACAGATAAATTTGTAATAATTTAACTATAAGGAGGTAGCAAATGAATATAATTACAAGAAAGGGAGATCCGGTTGAGGTAGAAGGTAATTTACCAACACTCAATACGAAAGCTCCAGACTTCAAACTAGAGAATTTAGAGAACCAATATATAACACTAGATTCACTTAAAGGAAAGAAATTACTAATAAGTGTCTTCCCTGATATTAATACACGAGTTTGTGATCTACAGACACGTCACTTCTTTAATGAAGCAAGCAAGCATACAGATACAACAATTGTGAATATTTCAAACAACACAATCGATCAATTAAAAGACTGGTGTGCAGTAGCAAATGTCGAAGCAGAAATGCTAAGTGATATTAATGCAGAGTTTGCTAAAGCATACGGACTTTGGATTCCTTCAATGGAAGTATTAGCGCGTGCAATCTTCGTTATTGATACAGAAGGCAACCTAGTATATCAAGAGTTAGTTTCGGATATTGCAACAGAACCAAATTATAAAGCAGCATTCGAAGCATTAGCTTCTATCTAAGTGAAAAATGACCCCAATCCGGGTCATTTTTTATTACTCTATATACTCTTTAAAATCTTCAACATATATTTGCGGTGGAATAGAGCGCGTCATAATTCCATTATAAGCAACCACATACACTTTCCCAACCTCAAGTAAAACATCATCACTTCCATTGATAATAACCTTTTGATTATTATACATAGAAAATTCATCAATGATTGTCGCAAGATACCCTATATCTTTCTTATCCACTTTAATTACTAAAGGCATAAGATTATTAACTTCTTTAAACTCTAGTGCACTAACTCTTGGCGGCAAAGACAAAGCCATAATGCCATTTGTATTAAACTCAACCTGCATACCTGGTTTAAAGTATTCAACAGTAACCTCCTCATTCCAAAAGTTAGTCATTTTAGCCATTCCAACATTCACAAAAACATCACCATGATACCCCTGTGTTGCATCAACTTCAATTGTATCATCATTAGTACTTTTTACACTACCTATAAATTTAACTTCCATATTAAGCTTCCTCTATCTTATGAACCTTACGGTCTTCTTCATCTGGTATTTGCATATAATTGCCATAATAACGTGTTAGTATATCATCATAATCCCTTTGGGCCATGAACATACCATCTTCAAACTCCATTTCGAATAAATTATCCATTTCCTCATGAGTCATAAAACTAGCCTCATAAGCTTCATACGTTCTATAGTAAATAAAAGTACTATCACCAGCATGTGTAGTTTCAATATCATTATACTTAGTTGTAAGTGCTAAGCGCTTTTTAAGTAGATACGGAATGAATGGATTAATACGATAAAATGTTTCATTAAACCACTGAATTACACCCTTAGCTATACGCCTTAGACCTTTATCTGTGGGTTCAATTTGGATCATTAAAAAATTCTTAAGCCACTTATTATAGAACGTAAGTTTATCATACAACTCACGCCTTTCTTTAGGATCATCAGGTATATTATCATATGGGAAAATATCAAGCCAGGGACCAAAATTTCCTTTTTGAGTAGAAGGCATTCTCTCAGTAATGTTTAACGCATTACTTCGAATTTTAGCTCCATCATGTACCTGATAGAAATGTACTTTACGAGAGTGATAAGAATAATCCCCATCAACAGCATTCATTTCTAAAAATTTAGCTTCAAGCTTATCAAACTCACTGCGTTTCATTGCAATATCAATATCATCATCCCAAGGAATAAATCCCTTATGACGAACAGCGCCTAATAAAGTTCCTGCAAACAGGAAGTAATTAATACCTTCCTTTCTACAAAACTTATCAAAATATTTCAATACTTCATAATCAGCTTTCTGTAAATCATTCATATAAAACCCTCCTAAACACTTTTCTTACGATTCTTAATCATTGATATCATTTCATGAACCTCATTAACTTTAAATATTAATAGACCCACAAAATAAATTAGTACACCTATTAATACAGAAGCCAATAAAGAACTTAGCATACCAACGGTACCACTTCCCATTTTAATTAATAAGAAATTATAAATATAGTATACTACAAATCCCATTAAAGCCGATGATATAGAAGCTTTAATACCTACTATAAACGAAGATTTAAACCCTACCGAACCAATTTTCTTGGTAAGCGAAGTAATCAACAATAGAGCAGTAACTGTAGAAGCAATAGAAGATGACAAAGCCAATCCCTCATGCTTCATTGATTTAATTAAAATTACATTCAAGATCACATTCACCACAACCGCTATAGCACTATTTAGTAAAGGTGTCTTTGTGTCTTGCAACGAGTAAAATGCTCTATTTAAGAAATTTCGAATTGCGACACCTAATAATCCAAGACAATAGAAAACCAATGCCCCCACCGTCATAGCGGTAGCTACAGCATCAAACTTACCACGCTCAAAAGCTAACTTAACAATTGGATAACTTAAAACTATCATACCTACCATCGCAGGAATAGTAATAATAATTATGATGTTAACGCCACTCACAATGGCATCCTTAAACTCCCTTAGGTTTTCTTTATTGGCAGCCTTAGATAACATTGGAAATACTACGGTAATGATAGCTGAAATAAAAATACCCGTTGTGATTGTTTCTAACTTAGCTGCATAATTCAATGCTGAAACACTACCTTCAACTAAGCTAGTAGCCATTGAGTTATTAATTAACTTACTTATATCAGCAACACCAACACCAATTAAGATTGATGGAATCATTGCAAGAACCTTACCCATATAAGAATCATGAATATCAAAAGTCCACTCATACTTATAGTTTATACTACGAAGAACATATAACTGTAATAATATAGGAACAGCACTCGCTATTACCTGAACTACCATTAACGCCCTAATATCAAAGAAAGGTGACACGATAACTAATAATACGATAAAGACTAAATTACGTACTGCTAAAGAGATAGTAGTCTCATTAAATAATCCTTCACTTTGAAGATAGCCTCTAAACACTCCTGTTATTGATGCAAAAAAGATTGAAGGCAAACCAAGTCGTGTTAGTTCAATCGCTAAACGCATCTGTTCGCCTTTAAAATTCCTTGCAGTAAATTTAAGAAGTAAAGGAGCACCAATCCAACCAATGACTGTCAAAGCAAGTGCCGAAATAATTGTGATGTTTAAAAAATTATTTAAATGAAGTACCTTCCCCGACTTCCCTTCCTTAGTTTCAATCTCACTTAAAACGGGAATTAATGTAGTATTAACCGTATCCGTTATTATCAATGTAAATACCGATATTGCTACTAACGACACAAAAAAAGCATCGGTTCCACTACCAGCGCCATATAAATATGCAATCAAGGTCTCACGAATAAAACCAAGTACCTTCGACCCCATCGCAAACACAATTATTAAAAAGACTGTTTTAGTTGTTTTACTCTTCATTTAAATACCTACTTCCATTTCTTATCTATCATATCCAAAGTCTCAAAGATAAGCCATATAAAACTAGATATTCCCACTCTTTAACATTTTTGCAAATAGCTGCAACAGCAAAAAGAGATATTATTACACCCAACATAATCTTAATAAAAAAACTTGTCTTTTTACTCTTATGGTGAATAAATCGCATCGCCATTAAAATACCAACCCATCCACCTAAGCATGACAACACAAAAAACGTATACTCAGATATACGCCATTTACGTTTAATGGCTTGATATTTATCATAAGCCATCAACAAGAAAGAGACTGCATTTAGTCCGACTAATATTAATATAATTTCCATAGCACTATTTTACCATATCCAAGTAAGTTTGCTATAATATAAAAAGAAAATGAGGTGCCCTATGAGAATAGATAAATTTTTAGCCCACAATAACTTTGGTTCAAGAAAATCAGTACGACAATTACTTAAACAAAAAAGAGTACGACAAAATGACATAATCCTAACTGATCCAAGTACGATAATCAATACAGATAAAGATATTATTTATGTTGATGATGACGCCATATTCTACCAAAAGAATATATATATTATGATGAATAAACCTCAAGGATATGAGTGTACACACGCCCCCAATATGTACCCTTCTGTATTAGAATTACTAGATATCTATCGCGACGACCTTATCTTCGTGGGTCGTTTAGATGCAGACACAGAAGGATTACTACTTATTACCAATGACGGTAAGTTCTCTCATAATATTGCTCATGGAAAAAAAGAGATTTATAAGAGTTATTATGTTGAACTGGATAGAATTTTTGATATTGATTTTATCCCACAACTCAACAAAGGGATTAGTCTAGATGACCAACCCCTTAAACCCGCTTATGTTACATTATTAAAACCAAACACTATTATTCTTTCTATTGCAGAAGGTAAGTATCATCAGGTAAAACGGATGATGCACTATTGCAATAACGAAGTTACTTATTTAAAACGCGTTAAGATAGGAAATCTAGAATTAGATCCCCTATTAGAACCTGGGTATTACCGTGATCTAACTCAAGATGAGATTGCTCTATTTCAATAGACACAAGATGAACAGTATCCAGTTACTTCCAGATTATGACCAAGTATTTGAAAGCCTTGTTCGCTTATTTCAGGTTCGAAACATGTCATTGGACAGTTCTGAATCTCAATAATTTTATGACACATTAAGCAATGTGCGAAATGTCGGTGGTGAACACCCGCTAACTCGTACATCGCTTTTTCTTTATTAGAAAATACAATGCGATTTACCATATCATGTTTTTCAAATATCTCTAATGTTCGATAAATAGTTGATAACCACACTTCACCATTCAACTCATCAAAAATACTTTGAGCACTCAATGGATGTTTGCTTAACTCAAGAACACCCATTATTGCCAAACGAGACTTTGTCTTCTTAATATCCTTAGACCACATATTAAGCACCCACTTTCCTTACAACTCCATTTATTATTACTACTATCATAAAACCAATGCTCGCTAAGAGAACAATCGTGGCACCTGGTTTTAATCCTAAGTAAAACGACAATACCAACCCTGCAATCACATATAGAACAGACAAACCAACGCCATTTAACATTACGCATTTATAACTTTTAGAAAACTGCATAGAAGTAGCAATTGGTACCACCATGATTGAAGACACGATCAAAGCTCCAATTGTACGCGATGCTATCGCGATTGTAATGGCACTCATGATGGTAAACAATACATTGATACCATCCACCCAAATACCTTGCAACGATGCACTACGGCTATCAAAAGCCACATTAAACAACTCTTTGTGTAAAGCAACTGATATTAGAAGCACTAAAATCCCCATAATCAGTACACTTAACACCTCACCATCTCCAATAGCCACGATACTACCAAATAAGAAAGACTCCAAACTTACTGTACCCTTAACAAATGAAGTCAGAACCCCAGCTAATCCAAGTGAAGTCGATAAGATAATGGCCAAAGCTAATTCAGCATAGTTTGGAACTTTCTTACGAACAAACTCAATAGCCAAAGCGGCAATAACAGTAGCGATCATAGTTGTAAATGTCGGATTTAGACCCAGTACCAAACCAGCCGCAACCCCAGCTAAAGCAGAGTGAGATATAGCATCTCCCATTAAAGACAAACGCCTAACCACAACTTGCGTTCCGATTACTGGTAAAATTATTGAAAGTAAAAAGCCTACCAACAATGCCCTTCTCATAAAATCATACTGAAGCATTATTTACACCTACTTTACCATCCTCTAAACGCAGCAGAACATCAGCATACTCATTAATCACATCAACATCATGAGTAACCAGCAAAACGCTTATACCCTCTGAATTACAAAGTTCCTTAATCAACTCAAGCAAATGAAAACTAGTGACTCTATCTACACCACTTGTTGGCTCATCCAAAACCAATACCTTAGGATTATTTACTAAAGCACGAGCAAGCATAACCCGCTGACGCTGACCACCACTTAACTTCGAAAAAAGATGATTCTCATATCCAACCATATCAACCAACTCAAGCACCTCAAGGACTCTAGCTCTATCATCCTTAGAATAGAAACTAAACAATCTCTTTGAACTATATAAATTAGATTGAACCACTTCCATTACACTTGCAACAAAACCAACATCCATAACATCCTGAGCAATATAGCTAAAGGACTCAAAACTCTCATTCCACGAAATATTTCCGCTATCAGGTTTCATCTCACCTAACAATAACTTCAACAACGTACTCTTTCCAACACCATTTACTCCTAATAGTGCCACAAAACTACCACGTTCCATACTAAAACTAATTTCATCCAATATTTTATAACTGTCATAGGAAAAACTAACATTTTCTACATTTAATATATTCATTGTCCAAATGCCTCGTCTAATACTTCTAAATTCTCTAACATCATACTTTTATAATCACTCTCCATCATTTCAAGAGGAGAAAGTAACATTGCTTTAATACCCGCCTCATTTGCAATCATATCCGCAACCTTAGTATCATCAATATTATCAAAGAAAATATATTTAATACCCTGTCTTCTAATCTCATCAATCACAAATGTAATCTTACCAATAGATGGTTCTACACTTGGCTCAAGCCCGTCCACCGATAATACATCTAAGCCATAAGCCTGCGCAAGATAGCCAAAAGAAGCATGTGAACTTACAATAGTACCATTTAAATTATGTTCACGATATGCATTATCTAACTCCAATAAAACACTTTTGTACTTTTCAAAATTAGCCAAATAATAATCTTTATTTTCTTCATCAATCTCAACAAGAGCTTCCATAACAGTCTTGGCTTGCTGAATCACATTTAACGGATCCATCCATAAATGTGGATCAACTACACCATCATTTATTATTAAATCAATTTCTGCTGACGTATCTACTACCTTATCCAAATCAATTGTCTTAGCTACAGAATCAAACCAATGTTCAAATCCTGCTCCAACGATCACAATCAGATCAGCATTATTCAATATCACACTATCCCTAGGTGTCGGTTCCCATACATGAGCATCACTATTACCTACAATATTAGTAACACTAACCTTATCACCACCAACTGTATTTACAACCTCTTCCAATAAACCAAAACTTACCACAACATCAATGCCATCGTCTACATCGTTTGTAGAACATCCCACTAACAAAAACAATACTAAAAATACAACTACAATTTTTTTCATAATGACCACCTAATTGCGAACGATTCGCATCGAGAATATTATAAGATATACCATTACTTAATTCAACTAAACTACATTAAGATAAGAAGCTATTTATATAATACACCGGCAACTTTATGGTAATATTACTTCAAAGGAAGTGATTAAAGTGAATAAACCAAGAATATACACAATAAAGCTTAGTGAAGTATATCCCCTATACCTAACCAAAATTACTAAAAAAAACCGAACCAAAGAAGAACTTGATACTGTTCTTACTTGGTTAACTGGTTATACATTAGAGAAACTAGAAGAACTAATAACTTCCGATATCACGTTTGAAGAATTAGTATTAAACGCTCCAAACTTCAATAAAAATGCACATTTAATCACAGGTGTAATTTGTGGAATCAGAGTAGAAAACATTGAAGACCCTATAACACAGAAGATTCGCTATATAGACAAAGTAGTTGATGAACTAGCTAAAGGGAAAAAGATTGAGAAGATTAAGAGAATCTAATCCATTCCTTATCGATTTAAGATAAAACCAGATATATGCTATGATTTAGTTTGAATTAATTACTTGTAGGGAGGACCACTTATTAAAAAACCAAAGCAATCAATGCGTAATCCTAAATCATTCTTTGACTGTTTAGATGAAGGAAATTTCTATAACACAGAAATAAAGGATGAAGTTATAGATATACCTATCGATAGAGTCACATTTGATACCGCATACTTTAAAAATGTCGACTTCACCCGCACCGATATTTCCCATGTAGATATAGTTGATACAGTATTTGAAAACTGTGACTTCTCAAACCTAACAATAGAAGATCGATGGATGAGCCGTGTTCATTTCATTAACTGCAAACTAACAGGACTCAACCTAAAATCAATGTCATTACATGATGTTTTAATTGATAACTCACATTGCAAATACTTATCAATAGTACTATCTAATGTTAAAGATAATCACTATAAAAACTGCGATATGAGTGACTCTGTGTTTTACAATAATGAAATAAAAAAATTAGAACTAACTAATACAAACTTCATTAATGCAGAGTTCTCTGAAACTAAACTAAAAGATACTAACTTCGCTTCATGTATCATTGCAGGTTCACACTTTGATTCTTTTAGTTTAAAAGGAATCATCATTGATCCCCTTCAAAGTGAGTACCTAGTTGGTATGCTTGGAGTAAAATTTACTAAATAACTGTCTATTGGCAGTTATTTTTACTTATTGATAATATACTTAAATATTTCAATAGAAATTTGTTATAATATAAGATGGAAAGAATGAGGACAGAAATGAGAAAAATAGCATTTGATAACGCGAAATATATTCGCTTGCAACACGATAAAATTCTTGAAAAGATTAGCCAGTTTGAAAACAAACTTTACTTAGAGTTTGGAGGCAAACTTTTCGATGACTACCACGCTTCAAGAGTTTTACCAGGTTTTCAACCGGATTCAAAAGTTCAAATGCTGATGGAGATGCGCGACACGATGGAAATGGTTGTTGTGATTAATGCCAACGACATAGAATCAAATAAAGTTCGCGGAGATAATAACATTCCATACGATCAAGAAGTATTACGTCTAATCGATGCTTTTAGAAATATTGATATATACGTCGGAAGTGTCGTTGTGACCCAATATGATTCTGGTACAAACGTAGATACTTTCATCCAGCGATTAGAGAGACTAGGTTTAAATGTATATAAGCACCATCATATTAAAGGATATCCAAATAATATCCCTATGATATTAGGTGAAGAAGGTTTTGGAAGAAACGATTATGTGGAGACAAAAAGACCTCTAGTGGTTGTAACAGGACCTGGTTCAGGGAGTGGTAAAATGGCCGTATGTTTATCACAACTCTACTTAGATTATAAACGTGGTATCAAATCAGGATATGCAAAATTTGAAACCTTCCCAATCTATAACTTACCGCTTAAAAGCATGGTCAATCTTGCTTATGAAGCAGCAACTGCGGATCTAAATGATGTAAATATCATCGATCCCTTTCACTTAGAAGCATACAATAAAACAGTAGTTTCCTATAATAGAGATGTAGAAGCCTTCCCGGTATTAAAAAATATTTTCATGCAAATCATTGGAGAATCACCATATAACTCACCAACAGATATGGGAGTTAATATGGTAGGTGAGTGTATTATTGATATGGATGAAGCCAATAAAGCCAGTGAAAAAGAAATTATAAGACGCTACTTTAGAGCGTTAACTAAAGAAAGACTTGAGGGTGTTGAGCACAGTAGTGTACAGAAGATAGAATCTATAATGGCACAAGCTAACCTCTCAATAAGTGATAGACCTGTGGTTAAAGCGGCACATGATAAGGCACTTGAAGCCAATGAACCAGCTATTGCAATTGAGTTAGAAGATGGACGCATTGTTACAGGTAAAACATCCACATTATTCAGAGCATCAGCAAGTGCCCTACTTAACGCTATAAAGGTAATTGCAAATATTGATGAAGATTTAGAATTAATTTCTAGACATGTTATTCATCCTGTACAAGAACTTAAAGTAGATATTCTCGGTAATAATAATCCAAGAATACACGCCGATGAGATGCTAGTCATGCTATCTGTTGCAGCTACCACAAATCCAATAGCAGAACTTGCATTAAAGCAACTCCCTAAACTAAGAGGTTGTGAAGCTCACTCTAGTGTCATCATGAAACAGTACGATATTGATGTGTTTTCTAAACTTGGAATGAATTTAACATGTTCACCAGAGTTTAGATCAAAAAAGCTATACCATAAACGATAAAAGCTGAGATTTCTCTCAGCTTTTTTTATACATATGATAACTTCTTTTCAACATAACCCAGTATAATATCTAACCCCACTGCCATCAAAGCAGCAGGAATTGTACCTGCCCATATCAAGGTTTCCCCATTGCTTAAATTAATACCTCTCGTAATAATATCACCTAATCCACCCGCTCCAATAAAGGTACCAATGGCAGTTATTCCAATAGCCAATACTAAGGCATTACGAATACCACCTAATATTATTGATAGTGATAGGGGTAACTCTACTTTCCACAATACTTGAAACGGTGTCATCCCCATAGCAAGCGCAACATCAATAATATCCTCGTCAACATTAGTAACAGCCGTGTAAGTATTTTCAAGAATGGGTAGTATTGAGTATAAGAACACACATACAACAACGGTATTTACACCAATCCCTAAAGCTATCATCAATAAAGAAATCATCGCCAATGACGGAATTGTTTGAATAGTATTTGCTAGGGTGATTATTACTCTAGCTAACTTTTTCTTACGAGATAAATAAAATCCCAACGGTATAAATATCATTGCCGCAAACAATACACCATATACAGATATTAAAAAGTGGCGAATAAATTGATTTAGTACATAAGCATCATTATTAAGATAATACTGTAAGATAGATTTAATCATATATGGACTCCTTTCTTATATCATGATACAGCTTAATATCGCTTAAAGAACCCTGGTCAACACTTTTAAAGTAATCATTCTTAATAAGAAATTCTTTAGCTACTTCACGGGGTTCAATACCTAACTCATCACTCTTGCGATTCATAGCTTGCATATCCTCTTGTGATATAGAACCAGCAAGTTTAAGTAAGATAGGTTCTAACATAGGGTACTTTTCTAATGTTTCGTTCTTTATTACTGGACTAACCGCATAAGATGGAAAGTGATTTTTATCATCCTCTAAAACTACTAAATCAAAGGCATCAATTCTACCATCTGTTGAGTAACCCAAGGCTACTTGTAGTTGGTCATTCTCCAACGCACTATATACAAGTCCAATTTCCATTGGATATAAGTTATCAAATGAAAATCCATAGTTTATCTTAAATTCTTCATAACCATCTAGTGGGCGTTGAAGCCAACTGCTATCCGTTCCAACCCCAATAGTTCCAACTATACTCTCTAAGTCACTTACAGTCTTTAAATTATGCTCTTTCGCAAATTCCTTTCGAACCATAAATGCATATGTGTTTTCAAATCCATAAGAAGGAAACCACGTTGCGTCAAACTTCTCATGATATCCTTTTACGACGGCTTCAAATGTTTCATCGGGATCAAAGATAGGATCACTATTTAACTCGCCCAATAGCGATGTCCCTGTATACATGGCGCTACTTAGATTAATATTCCCTCTATTTAACGCTTGAAAAATAAGTACTGAGGAACCAAGGTTATTTACAATCTCAACTTTTAAGTTTGGTTCATACTCAGCAATCATTTGCATAATGACCTCTGACATTATTTGACGCTCAGTTGTATTCCCAGAACCAATGATTATATCACTTCGTCCTTTCCCTCCCAAACCAGGGAGTCCACAACCTACTAATATATATGCCAAAATTAACACTAATAATTTTTTCATATAATCCCCCACTTCTTACTCAATATTTTCTGTATGACTCCTAGAATAAAGTCAACCAGCAATCCTAAAAGAAGAATTGGAACAGTACCGTAAATAATTAGTGAGATATTGTAGTTTTCCATTCCAGAGAAAATGTAATCGCCAAGACCTCCTGCTCCTATATATGAAGCTAATGAAGTCCAAGCTAAAATATAGATTCCTGATTGTCTAATACCTGACATAATAACTGAAAAAGCTAATGGAAACTGCACTTTTTGAATTACTTGAAAGTAAGTGAATCCCATCCCTTTAGCTGCATCAATCAAGTCTTCATCAACAGACTCCATCCCAAGTACTGTGTTTCTTAATATAGGCATTAGTGCGTAAATAAACAACGCAGCTATAGCTGGTTTTTTACCTACACCCATAATAGGAACAATCATAGCTAAAAGTGCTAGTGATGGGATTGTTTGTAAAAGAGATACGATACTTATTACTAACTGAGTTAGTCTTTTTCTAGAACTTATTAAGATTCCTATTGGTAAAGCAACTATACATGCTAAACCCAACGCACTCATACTTAAAGTAATATGTTCTATAATTTTTATATGATACTCCATTACATATCACCATGTAGTGATAACTCTATGGCAGCATCAACTTTGTCTTCATTTAGATTGACATCATCTTCTTCATAGACAGGTTCATAACTTTGCCAAAATGCCTCATAAAGCGTATCAACAATCGCCGCTCTAGTAACAATACCAACTAAAACTCCATCTTCATCAACAACCGATAAATTACGATATCCCAAATCTTGAACATAATAGATCGCATCTCGAATCGTTGTTGTATCTTGAATATACGTAACTTTCTTCATAATCTGAGATACTTTTGTGTCTTGCTTATTTCTATCCATTAATGCCAGCAAATCAACACGTCCAACTAGAACGCCTTTATCATCAATTACCAAAATATCATCGATCTTACGGGCACGCATTAAGTAAGCTGCTTGTCCTACCGTACTATTTTGATTGATCTTAATCGGATTAATCATAATCTCTTCTACTGGTTTGTATTCAAACACTGCTTGATTGAGTCGTTCTTCACCAATCAACTCCTTCACAAAATCATTAGCCGGTGAAGTTAAGATTTCTTCTGGCGTACCATCTTGCACTATTTTACCATGATCCATAATTACAATCTTATCTGACAACTTCAGAGCTTCATCCATGTCATGAGTAACAAAAATTATAGTTTTCTCTAACTCACGTTGCAGTCTTTTGACCATAACTTGTAAAGAATCACGAGTAATTGGATCTAACGCACCAAATGGTTCATCCATAAGGATAATATCCTGACTTGCCGCAAGAGCCCTAATTACACCAACTCTTTGTTGCATCCCACCACTTAAATCACCCGGATACATGTTCAAAAGATCTACTGATAAATCAACACGTTGAATTAAATCGCGTGCAACAGCCTCTTTTTCCTCTTTCTTATATCCTAGCAAAGTAGGTACCATGACTATATTCTCATATATAGTCATATGAGGCATAAGTCCAGTACTTTGAATAACATATCCAATACTTCTACGTAAGCTAACATCATTAAAACTATTTAAATCTTTACCATCTAAAGTAATAGTACCACTACTGGGTCTTACCATTTTATTAATCATACGCATGCTAGTAGTTTTACCACTACCACTTGTTCCAATAAAACTTACGAAAGAACCTCTTTCAATGTCTAAACTAATATTGTCGACAGCTTTGTTATTACCATAGACTTTTGACACATTCTTAAACTTAATCAATGAAAACACTCCTTCTTTTACATTTAAAAACATCCTATAATAAGGATGTCTCTTTAACTCTATCTATAGTATTATAACATATCCACTATTAAAATTCTAAAAACCAAACTTTAGGTTCCAGAACTTATCACTTAAACGTTTCTTAAAAGACTCTCCTGAATGCCTTGTGCTTCCTTAGGATAGTCAGTAATAATTCCACTTACACTCATTTGAAGATAGGCTTTCATCAACGTATCGGTATTAACTGTCCACACAAAGATACCCTTACCTTGACGCTTTAAGTCCGTCAATATTCTTTCACGCATAGAAACGTCCTCCAACGCATAGAAATCAATATTAAGATTTTCTAACTTACCTATATTCAATCCCAAGATATAACTAACAGTAGCGTCAGGATACATATCCTTAAAATCAAGTATTGCTTTCTTATCTAATGATTGAAATAAAACCATATCTTCCATATTATGTTTACGAACAGTAGCCATAACATCACTCAAGAAACTGTCACTGTCTTTCTTAGTCGTCTTAATCTCAACAATAATCTTTTGATCAAGTTCACGAGCAAGCTCCATATATTCATCAAAGCTAGGGATTCTACTTACAAAAGAGTTCCACTTCAACTCGATATTTTTAAGTTCATTCCAGTTGAGATCATTAATACTAACGCTTCTATTTGCCATTCGTTTTAAATCAAAATCACCTACTGTCCACAGAAAAAGTGTTTAACTTTTCGTCATTTGAGTAAAATCAAACTACGAAAAATCTTCCATTTATAACTGATTTAAACTTTTTAAACTAGAAAATGATAGATGACATATACTTATCCATATCCATTTGAGACTATTCAAATACATAAGAACTAGTTAGCCTCTAATAAGCCGTGATAACCAAGATTTCTTTTCATTGAAGAAAGCATCTAAATCGCTTCGGTGTTCTTCTATAGTTAAAGTCCCACGTTCAATAATAGTATCCGCTATTTTTGTATTAAAGATATTTGGATGACCAACTGGTATATTGAATAAGTAGTCTGCTTGGGCAGTATGTAGTTTTTCTGCTTCTTGAGAAACTATCTCAAAAACAGTTTCCATTACATCAAAAGCCCTCATAACTTCTTTACTATCTACTTCTTCGGGACGCATAGTAACAGCAATCTTTTTACTTATTCCATAATCTTTCAACAGCGGAACAGGGCAGTTCATTCTTAATCCACCATCCACTAATGCATACGTATCAAATGGCATTGATCCAAACACCAAGGGAAATGACATAGATGCCCTCATTGCTTTTGAAAGCGTGATATCTGAGATAACTATAGTGCGTTTTTGTGTGTTATGGTATAAATCCGGGTGAGAAGTAAAAACAATTAAGTTTCCTGTTAATAGATCTACTGATGTTATTGCCAACGGAATCTTAACATCCGAAATATGACTGACGCCTTGTTTCTCTAAGATTACATCTAGTATTTTCTCAATCTTTAAACCATCGATCAGCCCATGTTTAAGTTCTTTATTAAATAAGATATCTTTTCCGGATATTCTAAATACTTTTTCGTTCTCTATATCAACTAATGCCGATTTTATCTCATCAATAATATTTTCTGATTTCAACCCTAATGCTACTAGCGTGGCAACTAGCGCTCCGGCACTAGTACCACTTACGGCACTTATCTCAATATTTTTCTCCTCTAAATAGGCAATAAAGGGCAACTGACTTAAGCTTTTAACACCACCACCTGCAAATGCTACTCCATATTTCATAATCATCACCTCTATTTTCATTATACTGTATTTACATTTATTGTATAAGTATTTCTTTATTATGATTTAAGTTTCTCTTTTCTTCATATCTATACTATAATGGAAAAGATATAGAAAGGATGTGTTTCTTTGACAAAAGAAAATTCAATACCATCATTTACAATTTTCAAGGCTTTTTTAACGGCGAGCACTTTTACTTTCGCTGGCGGCCTTTCGATGTTGCCAGTACTTAAAACAGATTTCGTAGATAAACAACAAGCAATAAATGAAGAAGACTTCATGCACTACGCTGCTTTATCTCAAACTATACCTGGAATCATTGCAGTTAACTTTGGCTGCTTGATTGGTCATAAAATGGCAGGTAGAAGAGGCGTTACTGCCGCTGTAGTTGGTGCAATTCTACCTGCCTTTTCATTGATGCTACTTGCTACAATGGCTTACGTTATTATACCCCAAGAGGGTTTACTTAGTTTTATATTCTTAGGAGTAAGAGCCGCTTCATCATCAGCTGTTGCAGTTGCTGGTATTACAATGCTTAACCACTTAAACAGAAATGCGTTAAATTTAACGTTAGTTATTCTATCGTTAATTGCAATCCTTGTATTTAAAGTATCTAGTCCTGTAGTTGTTTTAGTTGCAGGACTACTTGGATTGTTTGTCTTACGAGGTAGAATATGATAAAACTTATTCAATTATTTCTTGCATTCTTAAAGATAGGTTTCTTAGGTTTTGGTGGTGGATATGCTATGTTATCTCTAATCTATGACGAATCACTGTTACTTGGATTAACCCAGATGCAGTTTGCTGATTTAAATGCACTTGACATGATAGTACCGGGTCCCATATCTGTCAATGCAGCTACCTATGTTGGTTATCTTGTCTCATCAAATGCTGGAGCAATTATTGCTACTTTGGCCGTTACCATTCCATCTTTTGTTTATGTATTCTCGTACTTAAAAGTTGAAGAAAGAATGAAGGACAATGTTTACTTTGATTCTTTTATTAAAACAGTTAAAGTCGCTTCAGCTGGTATCATCTTAGCTGCCGCATTTAATATAGTTAAAGATCAATACCTTGATGCACCTGAACACTGGATTTTTATCACAATAGTATTAGTAACTTCCTTATTCTTACAACTTAAAAAGGATGTTAATCCAATCTACTTAACGATTGCTGCAGGAGTCGCTGGTGCACTGATATATTTTATAGCATAATAAAAACGGCTTAAGCCGTTTTTTACATTATTCACTACGCAGTGCTTCAACAGGATCTTTGTTTGCAGCCGCTGATGATGGGAAAAGTCCCGACATCAAGGCTAAGCCCATACTTATCCCAATTAATATTAGTGCTGCTTGTAACGGTAATTGCGCTATGTTTGCTATACCCAATATATTATAAACAATGGTACTTCCAATAAAAGCAATTATGTATGTTACCACAATACCAATCGCACCAGCAATAAAACCGATGATTAAAGTCTCAGCATTAAATACCAATCGAATATCACGCTTACTCGCTCCTATTGCTCGTAAAATACCAATCTCTTTCTTACGTTCTAACACAGATACATAAGTAATTACACCGATCATTATTGATGAAACAACTAAAGATATTGCCACAAAGGCAATCAATGCATAGCTAATTGTATCCACAATGTCTGTTACAGACGACATCAATGTACCTACTAAGTCAGTATAGTGAACGACTTTATCTTCATCTTCAAGCATCATCTTTTCATTATATTCATTTAAGAACTCAATTACATTTTCTTTTGTGGTGAAATCCTTTGGATAAATACTGATTTGCATCGGATCACTTTCATCACCATAACCTAATAACTTCAAGTTGCTTTCAAGATTAGTCTGAGAGGCTCCCATCATAGTCGTTATCAAATCAAGAATATCATCCTCACTTACTTTTAACTTAAAAGCATTCATGAAAGCCTCTTGATTAAAGGACATCGCGTTTTGAAACTGTGACGGGAGATCTTTCATCGAAGCCATAATTTGAGTTTGAATCTCTTTTTGAAGTGTAGTCATTAACACCTCGATACTACCTTGAACCATCGTTGAAATATAGTTTTCAATAATACTTGTAATATCTAATCCATTTCCACTGACATCACCAATTGCATCTTTAATCTCATTTTGAACAGCTTCTCTTTGAAGGTATTCAGGGATATTCTCTAGCATTTCTAATGGATCACTGATCCCTGCCGAAATCTGTTCACTTATAAAGTCCTGACTGATCTTTGTGATTAATTCACTAATAACTTCGCCAGATACACCAACTATTTCAGCTAAGTCTTTACTTATTCCTTCTAAGTCAAAACTTGGTAATTGAATACTAGAAATATCGATACTAAAGTCAGGCATAGTAAAATTAAACTTTGAAGTATCAATCTTAAAAGCCTCTTTCATTGCCTTTTCATCTATTGTAAACATGTTCTTAAAGTTAAACTCAGATTCATTATCTTCATTTTCCGATGTAAATGTCTTATTAGTAAATACATTTATATCTGGATTGGCTAATTGATGTTTAATGATTTCCGCATTTTTAGCATTTTTCATTAACTCTTGAATAAGTTCAGGTGTATAATACACTCCGGCATTTAACATTGCTGCAGTTGTTTCTCCATTGGTTTGAACAACTCCTACAATTTTAAGGTCAATACCAGAAGCAATCACTTCTTGCATATGAGATTTACTGTCCGACTTATCTAGCCACACTTTAAATTCATTATCATAGGTATACTTTTTACTACTATCAATAACACTTAACTTAGCATTGAGTAGTTTATCAATTGGAAAAGTAGCACTAACTTCTTTTCGTTCGACTTCCTTATCCGGGTTATTCACAAAGCTGTTTAGCAAATCTTCTAACTCTTTTCGATCTTTTAAACCCAATGAGTAAAGTGTATAGTCTGTTACAGTTCCATCAGGCATTAAGACTACTATGGCTTCATCGTGATTAACTGGCCAACGTCCAACTTTCACATCGTACTGATTTTCATATAAAGAAACATCTCCCGGTAATTCATGGAAGTTATTCATTCCACCTCCACTCATACCACCCATAATAGCAGCCATTCCCTCTGGTGGACCAAAGCCAAACTCACTCATGATTGCATCAGGACTGACTTGATCAATAGAGTTAGTGTCGCTTAAGTAGATTTGTGGTGTTATATCATATGTATATTGAATGTTTTTAACATAGGGTCCAATCTTATCTTCAAAGGACTCTATGTATTTCTTTAATGAGGCTAAATCATTATTATTTTGGTAATTAAACATGGAGTCAAAAACATTACGAACTCCTACTGTACTCTCACCTTCAAGATTACTAGGTCTATGAATCACATTTGGGTCACTCATAAAGCTAGTTATATCAATACCAGATGATTGAATTGTTAGGGGGTAGTTAGTCATCGTTTCTTCTTCAATACCCGCTATATATGCATTTATACCACTAGCAAGAGCTAAAATTGCTGCAATCCCAATAATACCGATTGACCCTGCTAATGCCGTCACAAAGGTTCGACCTTTTTTAGTCATTAGATTACTAAGTGACAATGATATCGCGGTAAAGAAACTCATACCTACTTCTTTTGGTTTCTTGCCCTTTACAAGTTCCATTTCTTCAGGATCAACTGGATTACTATCACCAATCACGACACCATCTTTTAGTTCAATGATACGATTAGCATACTCTTCAGCTAAAGCTGGATTGTGAGTCACCATAATAACTAGTCTATCTTTAGCAATCTCTGAAAGAAGATCCATAACTTGCTTACTTGTAGCACTATCTAGTGCACCTGTTGGCTCATCTGCCAGTACAATCTCAGGATCGTTGATTAAAGCTCTAGCAATCGCAACTCTTTGCATTTGTCCCCCACTTAATTGGCTGGGGAGTTTTCGATAGTGCTCCTTAAGCCCTACTTCATCCAACGCACTTAAAGCTCTTTTCTTACGTTCACTTTTAGATACGCCACTTAAAGTTAACGCTAATTCCACGTTTGCTAAGACAGTTTGGTGAGGGATAAGATTATAACTTTGAAAAACAAAGCCTATTCTATTATTACGATAAGCATCCCAATCTGTAGATTTATACTTCTTTGTAGAGATACCGTCAATCTCAATCTCTCCTTCATCATACTGATCGAGTCCACCAATAATGTTTAGCATAGTTGTTTTTCCTGAACCAGACGTTCCTAAAATAGCCGCAAATTCATTGTCTCTAAATGTAATAGAAACATCATTTAAAGCGACTTGGGTAAAGTCATAGGTTTGATATGATTTCTTAATATTTTTTAACTTAAGCATTACTATCCCTCTTATCCTTGGTTACTTCTTATATTAGGGTACCATAACACACCTTTATTTTTATAATATATCACTATTTATTCATAAATTTAATATATATTCACATAGTTATAAAAAAAGATGATCATCGATCATCTTAATACTATCTATACATCCAAACTATGATTAATTTCTTGATTCTCTGAGAACACTAAGAAGATATCTCCTTCTTCTATAATATAATCTGGATTTACAATTGGATTATAGTTATCATCCATATGTTGTTTCCAAGCAATAATATTTAAACCATGTTCGTTTCTTAGGTCTAACTCATTAATAGCTTTTCCAATCCAGTCACTCATTACATTCAGTTCAACTAAATGATACTTTTCATCTAACTCAAAAGCGTCTAACACATTTGTTGATGTAATCTCATTAGCTAGGCGAATACCAATTTCAACCTCTGGCAAGATTACACGGGTAGCCCCAACTTTAAGCAATACTTCTTTATAACTTACATTCTTAGTCTTAACTATTACTTCTTGAATTCCCAACTTCTTCAAGTTCATAATACCCAAGATTGTAATCTCTAATTTTTCACCGGTTGCAACTATAGCTACATCCGCATCCTCAACTCCAGCCTCACGAAGTTGGTCTATCTTTGTAAAGTCTGCTTGAATTGCGTGATATACACTGTCTAATACTTCTTCAACATGTTCCATATTTAAATCAATCGCAATTACTTCAGCCCCATTTTGTGCTAAAGTACGTGCGACAGCACTTCCAAATAAACCTAGACCTAATACAGCTACTGTCTTCTTCATAATATGCTCCTATCCTATTAGAATATTCCCTTTAGGGTATCTAATATTTGACTCTTTATCGTGTTGTCCAAATGACAACAATACAGTTAACGCTCCAACACGGCCAATAAACATTAGAATCATTAATACAATTTTACCAAAGCTGTTTAAATAAGGTGTTAGACCCATACTTAATCCAACAGTACCAATACATGAGAATACTTCCATCATTACAGCTTCAAGACCAAAACCCTTGGGAAGATCTTGTGTTATAAGTAGAATCGTCACCGATATTACCACAAGTGTTAATCCACTCATTAAGATTAACATCGCTTTTTTTATTCTGTCCCTATCAATACTTCGCTTGTAATAATTTGGTTCCTCCCCTTTAAAGAATGCTTTAAAGAATAAGAATAGCACAGCTACCGTGGTAATCTTAATACCACCAGCTGTTGAACCAGATGATCCACCAATAAACATTAAGATATACGTCATAAAGATACCACCGGTTGAAGCTAAATTATAATCAATATTACTATAACCAGCCGTACGTGGTGTAACAGTCATGAATAAAGTATTACTTAATTGATCAAATGTTCCAAGGTGTGCAAATGTACCATTTCTAAGTTCACTAATCCAAAGTAACCCAAAACTGATACCTAATACAATTAAAGTCGTTACTACAACTAATCGAGTATGTAGTAATAAGCGTTTATTTTTTCGATATGTTAGTAAATCACGCCATACTATAAATCCTAGACCCCCAATCATGATTAAAGCCATGATGGTAAATAGTACTAAGGGATTCTTCTGAAATCCTTGTAAACTATCCCCAAATAAATCAAAGCCTGCATTACAAAATGCAGAAATACTATGAAATATAGAGTAGTAAACTCCCTTTAATACACCCAATTTTGGAATAAAGTCCACAGATAATATTAAGGCTCCTATTGCCTGTACAAGCAAGGAAAATCTTATTACGTATCGAATTACATTCTTAGTTTCAGATAAACCTTCTAGGTTCAACGATTCAGATACAACGCGTTGTTGGCGAATGTTTACTTTCTTACCGATAAACAAAAACATATATAGGACAAGGGTCATAATACCCAAGCCCCCTATTTCAATTAAGGTAATAATAACAGTCTTACCAAAGTAACTCCAGTGTGTCGCTGTGTTTAGGGTAATTTGCCCTGTAACACAAAGTGCTGAAGTCGCAGTAAAGAAGGCGTCAATAAAAGGTGTTGATATACCACTGGTTGTTGCAATAGGCAACATCAGTAAGCTACCACCAATCATTAAGATTCCTAAGAACCCACCTACAATCATTTGAGGTATCGAAAGTTTACTGACAAATCTACTGATCATTCTAATCGTAACCTACCTAAAGCTCGTTTTAGAGCTTGTTCTGCCTTTTTAATCTCAAAATAGTCTGTACTATCACTTAGTATATCACTCGCATTTTCATAAGCATTATGGGCACGCTCAAAGTCAATTTCATCTTCACTCTCAAAAGCATCTACAAATAACATTCCTTCACCCTTAGTGAAGTTAAATACTCCATTAGAAACAAAGTACGAGACTACTTCTTTTTCAAATCTCAGTTTAGCATCACCCGGGACAACTTCAATAACAATATCCATATGATTTGCTAAAACGGTACGGTTTCCATCCGAAGTTGGTAATATAATGGACTTAAGTAGTAACTCTCTTCGCTTACCATTTAAGGCCATTAGTTCTAATTTAAACACGTTCTTGCTCCTCAAATGATGCAATTACATCATCAATTGAAGCTTTAAATAAGAAATGTGTTTCAGGAATATGATCTACATCCCCATCTAAGATAGTCTTAAAACTTCTAACCGTATCTTTACGGCTTACATAGGCTCCCTTAATACCCGAGAATGTTTCAGCAACATTAAAGGGTTGTGAAAGAAAGTTACGAATCTTACGTGCTCTATTAACAACCAATTTATCGTGATCACTTAACTCATCCATACCTAAGATTGCGATGATATCTTGCAAATCTTTATATTGTTGAAGAATTTGCTGAACTTGATTCGCAACTGTTACGTGTTCTTGTCCAACAATTTCTTTATTTAATAAGGAACTACTTGACTCAAGTGGGTCTACCGCAGGATATATACCCAGAGCAGCAATACCTCTATCAAGTACTGTACGAGCATCCAAGTGCGCAAAAGCAATTGATGCCGCAGGGTCTGTTAAGTCATCCGCTGGTACATATACAGCTTGTACTGAAGTAATTGCCCCTGATTGTGTTGATGTAATTCGTTCTTGTAACTGTCCCATTTCAGTTGCTAACGTTGGCTGATACCCAACTGCAGAAGAACGTCTTCCTAATAAAGCAGATACTTCTGATCCAGCTTGTGTAAATCTAAAGATATTATCAATAAATAATAGTACATCTTGTTGTCTTACATCTCTAAAATGTTCTGCCATAGTTAATGCAGATAGTGCAACACGCATACGTGCTCCTGGAGGCTCATTCATCTGTCCATAAACTAACACAGTATTTTCAAGTACCCCTGCATCTTGCATTTCATGATATAAGTCATTACCTTCCCGAGTTCGCTCACCAACACCAGCTACTACCGATAACCCACCGTGCTCAATCGCAATATTATGAATAAGCTCTTGCATCAATACAGTCTTACCCACACCTGCACCACCAAACAATCCAATCTTACCACCTTCTGGATACGGACATAGCAAGTCAATAACTTTTACTCCTGTTTCCAAGATAGTTGTAGTAACTTTCTGATCTGTAAAAGCTGGTGCATTTCTATGAATTGGATCAAAGGATACTCCAGTTGTATCCCATGGTTTTTCATCGATAGTTTCACCAAGAACATTAAAAATACGACCTAGTGTTTTCTCCCCAACTGGAACAGAAATAGGTTGTTTTGTGTCTGTTACAGACATACCTCTTCGTAAACCATCGGTTGGATTCATTGCAATACAACGTACGCAATCATTACCGATATGTTGGGCAACTTCAAGTGTTACACTTGCTTCATTAACTCTAAGCGCGTGATATAATTTAGGTATTTGAAATCGATCTGTGAAAACTACGTCAACCACAGGTCCAATAATTTGGCTAATTACCCCTTCTGACATATTAATCCTCCTCTGACATTAAATCTGATATTTCTTCCGTAATACGCTCTTGACGCAAACGGTTATATTGAAGTGCTAGATCATGTAACATGCTATCAGCACTTTCAGTTGCTTTTTCCATCGCAATACGACGAATTGTATACTCTGTAATTTTACTTAAATAATAACCTTCAATAACTAATCCCTTAGTATACATTGAATAAAATGATTTATTCGCAATATCATAACTAGGTTCATACACTTGGTTATATGCATTTACTAATGAAACATTGGTATTAAACTCTGTTATTTTTAACTCTGATTCACTATAGAAACGTGGTACTAACATCATCAGTTGATATCCTTCTTGATAAATGTCGACCAAGTCTTGTAGTTGATTTAAACTAATTTGCTCACTACTTAACTTCTCATTAACGATATTAAAACCCAACCGCTTAAGATTATCATACCCTTGTAACCCAATAACTAGTAAATTGGCATTCTCTTTTTCTTCTATGTATGTAAATAATTGCTTCGAGAAATTAGATGCCAATCCCATATCCGGGAAAACAACAACATAAAGAATCTCCTTATCACTTTCATATTCTTCAAAGTTCATAAGTTTAAGCTTGTCAAAAACGTTAGAAGATTCTATATGTAATGCAATATATCTCTGCAGCTTACTTATCGATACAAGTTTCATTGCATTGGTTATCTTCTGAGTTGTTTTAATAGTTTTAGTTCGTTTTGTTAATGAGGCTAGACTACGAGCCATGATATACCCTTCTATAGGTACTATAAACATCTTCCATAGCTTCATTAATACGAGCAATCAACGCATCATCCAATTTATATTCTGCTTTAATATCTTCCAATATTTCCGGATACTTCTCAGTAATCATTTCATGCATATATGATTCATAGAATAAGATTTCCTCAATCTTCAAACGATCTAAGAACCCATATTTATTCATAAATAAACTCAAAATCATTAAGTCCTGAGATAATGGACTGTTAATATCTTGCTTAAGTAACTCTGTTAAACGAAGCCCATGATCTAATACACTTCTAGTTGCTTCATCGATATCACTACTAAATTGCGCAAATGACAGTAAGTCTTGATAACTTGCTAGTTCAAGTTTAAGCGAAGAAGCTACATGCTTCATTGCAGAAGTTTGTGCTGCAGATCCAACTCTTGAAACAGATAATCCACTATCTACAGCCGGTCTTTTACCGGAGTTAAAAGCATCAAGGTTTAAGAATAACTGTCCATCTGTAATAGAGATTACGTTTGTTGGAATATATGCACTTATATCACCTGCTTGTGTTTCGATGATAGGTAAAGCAGTCATTGAACCGCCTCCATAGTTCTCATTTAATTTAGCAGAACGTTCCAATAATCTTGAATGTAGATAGAAAACATCCCCTGGATATGCCTCACGTCCAGATGGTCTTCTAAGTAATAATGATATAGTTCTATAAGCTACAGCATGTTTAGATAGATCATCATATACAATCAGTACATCTTTACCTTGTTTCATCCAGTGCTCAGCTATCGTACATCCTGTATATGGAGCAATATATTGTAGAGATGCCATATCATCTGCAGGGCTTGCTACAATTGCAGTATACTTAAGAGCATCGTTACGACGTAACTGCTCTACAACACGCGTTATTGTCGATGCTTTTTGACCAATAGCTACATAAACACATAAAACATCTTGATCTTTCTGATTCAAAATTGCATTAATCGCAATACTTGTTTTACCAGTTTGTCTATCGCCAATAATTAACTCACGTTGTCCCTTACCAATTGGGATCATTGCGTCAATCACTTTCCATCCAGTTAACAGCGGTTCATTAACACTTTTACGTGCCATAACACCTGTTGCTAAAACTTCGATTGGTGAGAATTGCTTATCTGGAATATCTTCAATTCCATCAATTGGAATACCCAATGCATTTACTACACGACCCAATAAAGCGTCTCCCACTGGAGTATCAACAACATGTTTAGTTCGATATACTTTATCTTTTTCTCTAATTTCAGAGTCATCACCTAATAAAACAACACCAACCTGATCAACCTCTAGGTTCATTGCTAGTCCCATTACTCCTGAATCAAACTTCAAAAGTTCACCAGACAGCACATCTTTCAAACCTTTAATAAAGGCGATACCATCACCAACACTAAAAACAACACCAGAATCTTGATCTTCAACATTCCAATCGAGACCTTCTATGCGTTTCTTAATGTTCTCTATAATTCTCTCACTTTGCTTATCCATTATTCACCTCTTCAACTAAACGATTCAAGCGTCCACTCACACTCATATCAAGAACACTATCATTAATAAATAGACGATAGCCTGCTTTTAAATTAGTATTCTTAACTAGATCGAACTCAATAAATCCTTTATAGTTCTTCTTAACCATCTCTTGTATCTTTTCATATGTTTCAATACTAATGTCTTGGGCTACTTCAACTAAACAATTAGTCCATAGTTCGTCCTTAATCAGTAAATCACATACTAACTTTTCAATACGAATAATTTGATCAATAATTCCATCCTCGATTAATATTTTAATAAAGGTAGCTGTTTCATTTGAAACATCTTCAAAAAACCAAGTTTCTAAATCACTAATCTTTGATGGATCAAAAAGAAGTGTACTCATTAACTTTGGGTAAGCTTCAAACAGCGCACTCACTTTACGCAGCTCCAAGTACGACGCTAATTTGTCATTAGCTACTTGATAGAAAGCATGCGCATAATACTCATGACCTTGCATGAGTATCTTCAATCTCTTTTTCTAACGCATTGATCATCTGGGCTTCATCAAATGTATAGCCATCTAAAACTTTTTCGACCATTAAAGATGAAATGTCAATGATTTGTCGCTCCACACTATTGAGCATCGCAATACGTTCTTTTTCAATTGACAACGACGCCTGGTCTCTAAGGGCCTGTGCGTCATCTTGTGCCTCTTTAAGTAGACGCTCTCTTTGCGTCTCTAACTCAACTAATAAGCGAGCTTTTTGCTCATTATATGAGCTAATTTGCTCTTCCTTTTCCGCTTCTAGTTTAGTGCGTTCTTCAACCTGTTCTAACTTAATAGCTTCAAGTTCAACGTACTCCTTCTGAAATGCATCAGCTTTCTTGTCCATAATATCTAAGACAACTTGATGTAAATACTTTTTATATAGAATAAAGATTACACCTGTTGCACCCAGCTGTACTAGTAACGTTATAATATTTGGGAAAAGTTGTTCTGAAATATCAAACATCTTTCACACTCCATTCTTTTATAATTTAAAGATTAATAAGAATGCAATTAACATCCCATAAATAGCAGCAGTTTCCGCAATACCTGCTCCTAACATCAACATTGTTCTAATTTCATTATTTGCTTCTGGGTTTTTACCCACTGCCTCAACAGCTTTAGCTGCCGCATACCCTTGTCCAATTGTTGAAAAAATACCTGTCATTACTGATAAAGCTGCTGCAATCGCAACTAATCCTGCTCCAATACTTACGTTATCCATTGTTTAAATCCTCCTTATATTCGATTCCAATAAAAATAGTGGTAAGTGAAATAAATAAAAATGCCTGTAAAAACCCCGAGAAAATGTCAAAATAAAGGTGAAGCCATGGGGCCAAAACAACACCCATAAAATCAAACCCGCCGACAATTGGAATTGATCCACTTAACCATGCGGTAAATGAGTAGAACATACTCATTATAATAGTACCTGATAATACATTACCAAACATACGCAATGAAAGACTAATCAGTGGCGCAAACATTGAGAATATATTTGGTATCACAAAGAATGGAAAGGGCTCAAAGAAATCCATCACGAATCCCTTAACACCATTTGCTTTAATCTTTGTATACTGAATACTCATCCAAGTAATCAGTGCTAGTGCTAGTGTCACACTAAAGTTTGCTGTAGGGTTCTTAATACCAAATAACCCAGCCCAGTTTGACAGCAATATGTACATAAAGATTGTACCAACATAAGCAGCCATAGCTCGCCCACGTTTCTTACCCATTACCGGTTCCGTAATATTTACCATTGCTTCAACATAAGCAATCGCTAACACCACAAGACCTTTTGGCTTCGTACCTTCTTCATAATTGATTAGTCGCTTATGTGTCAACATAATATAACCAATCATTAATAAACTAATAAATATAATTGAATATACTTCAGTTTGCATTTGGCTTCACATCCTTTTTAAAAATGTTTATCAAAAACAATAATATTCGATCCATAAAATAAGCTAAGAAGATACCTACTGGACTTAAGATATCACTATATAGAAATGATACCAATAAAGGAAGACTAATCAACAACATCGTAAATAATACATATGACACATATAGTTTCATACTAAAGGAAGTACTATCCAATACCTTGTCATAAAAAGTACTACGCGCTATTACTAACGCAATCATCACAAGTTGTCCTACAATCCATCCCAACCCACTTGCTAAATCAAAGAAAGCAACCGGAATTCCTAAAATCATTAAGAATAAATATATCTTTTCTAACCGCATATTTCACCACCTTATTTACAAAAACAAAAAAAACTTATGCTTAAGTGCCTCCCCCGCCCTGAAGAGACTAACCTCAAACATAAGCGTTTGACCTTGTTCCTATACTAGTTGATAATATCAAATTACACGACTTTATTCAATAGATTTAACACGAAAAAACCTATATCAATCGTACATTCAAGCATCTATTTCATATTATAGTACGGTATGCGGTTACATCCAATCAATCCGCATATATAAGAAAAACCCTTTGATCTACAAACAAAGGGTCTCCATAACATAAAGTCATTAAAATAACTCAGTTTCTGTCAACTTTCACTACAGAAACTAGAACTTCATTATTAGACACCAGCTGAGCTAAAACAATACGATCCTCATCCAAACCATATACATAAACAGAACTTTCATTCTGCAACAGATCATAATCAATCAACTGCACTGTTAACGCTCCACCTGAATACTCAGCTAATGCAGGATCGAATCTCCCAGTGACCAACCCATTGAGATAATCTCCAAAAGGTACAATCCTCGCCATTCCTTCTGCATAAGTCATTTTATTGACTAACTTATCGGTCTTCAAATCATAGTGATTAATGGATAAGACTGACAGACTTTCTGATAAATCAATAGTTTGATAAACTCCCAGATCATCAAATAACAAAAGATCAGTGGCAGTAGCTTCAACATCCTCAACAAAAACTTCTCCTTTTGCATCAACTACATACACTTTAGAAGTTTTATCATCAAGAACATGTGTCACAAACCCCACACTATTAAGACCTTTACTCAACTCTATCTTAAGAAGTTTTTCCGATCTTTCACCCAAGTAATAATTCGTTACTGCATTCGAAAACACTACAGGTTTTGACAAATTGCTATCTTCATACCGATGCAAAACAACGTCCTGTTTAACAGGCTCGTTATCAACATACTCAAATGATTCCGTTAGAAAATATATAACACCTTCAATACTATGAAAACTAGGTGTCTTCATTACCTCAACATAATAACCACTTTCTATTATTTTCTCCTTATTATTTAAGACCTCTAGAACTTGATACTCATATAAGGGATTTCCATTAGCATCCTCTAAATTTGACGTCGTAATTGTAGAATATATATAGCCGTCCTTAACTTTCACAAAATCCCAAACTCTAATTGGCGTATCAAAAGACTTTACAAGTTCTATTACTTCAGTTTCAATATTGAGCAACAGTAGTTCTTTTGTATATATCTCTGTAACCATCGTATCATCAAAATAATTTAGCGATAATAATAGCTCTCCATTTTGGACAGTATGGGTAGCATATAGTGCACCATCATCCTTCTTTACATCGATCGTCTTCTCTAAATTAAACTTAACTGGAAGTACATCCTTTTTCATACTACACCCAGACATGAGGCCAATAATCATCAAGCAAACCAGCATTAAGTTTAACTTTTTGAATCGAAATATTACCATATAAAATACCCCCCACGTGCATTTATAGCCTCTTGCATTTTAGAAATCGACAAAATATGTTCTCCATGAATCAAATTATTCGTCCACGGATCTATATAGTAAACATTTTAATATCCTGAAGAACTCATGGCATACCATTCATAACCGCTTCCCACAACGTAATGTCCATTGGAAAAAGAGTAGTTTTTGTTAAGTTTATTTGTTAATGTATGGAAGATTAATGGTATATCATTATTAATATTACTGATAATTGTGTTACTAAAGTTGACATCTTTTAAAAGAGAATATATGTAGTTCTTCCCAGTTTGCTTTTTCACTTCTGCCGCTAATCGATATACATACGTTCCTGATTCTTTAGTTGTTCCCATATTACTCGCAAGTACACTTTGCGTCGGACTCTTCCCCTTGATATAATTAATCACCATAAATGCTAATGCGGGACCACAAAAGTAACTGTTTTTCTGCTTCACTATAGAAATACTTAGTTTCTTACCGCCACCAGCAAGTGGACTAATCGATGTATAATTATTGATGTCTTCAAACTTTTCTTTCTCAGCATTTTCTCTATCAGCATTATTATAGTTAGGTGTTTCTTTTGGATCTACATGCTCAGCATTTACTTTTTCAAAAACAGAATAAGTCATACTTAGTATTAAAACTAAAATAATATTAATAGTTTTTTCATGATATCCTCCTAATTTTTATCAACTTTTATCTAAATGTTCAAATCTATTTTCAGTTATCCTCCTTCTATTACTAATAATTATCACATGATTACTTCTACACATAAAAGATCAATTTCACTATCTACATCTATCGATGCCTATTAGATTATGCAAAGCGCATGATAGATGTAACTACAATCACTCAAAACTATGATATTCTTTTCACATATATATTACTCTTAATCTTTATTTATGTCAATTAAAGAAAACTGTTGCAGTTCCCTAGTCTTTACATTTATATGACTTACATAAAAAACTCTTGATTATTGTAGTAATCAAGAGTAATAAATCTCCCTTA
>CAZEQW010000003.1:0-31394 GCA_964514505.1 uncultured Erysipelothrix sp.
TGCCATTAGACCATGCGTTACTACATTTGGCATGATGGCCACCTCCTTTTATATTTACATTGTACCAAGTATTAATTAAACTTGCACTATTTTACACCAAATTATCAAAATCTTTAAACTCAAGTCCTACCGCGCTTGCTACTTCCTTGTGCACAACATGACCCTTATATATATTAAGTCCACGTGCTAAACCAGTGTTTAATCCAATAGCCTCTTCCAATCCTTTACACGCTAACTCCAAACCAAAGGGCAAAGTCGCATTTCCAAGCGCCTGTGTAGCAGTCATCGGAACAGCCCCTGGCATATTAGACACACAATAATGAATAATCCCCTCTTCTAAATAGATTGGATCCAAATGCGTCGTTGGACGACTTGTCTCACAAGTCCCACCTTGATCAATAGAAACATCCACAATCACTGTACCAGGTTGCATCATCTTCAAATGTTTACGTGTAATCAACTTTGGTGTTCTACCACCAGTAACCAACACCGTACACACTACTAAATCAGCTGTCTTCAACTCCCGCTCAATATTCATATTGTTACTAAACACAGTTTGAATCTGACCACCAAAAACATCACTAAAATAATCAAGACGACCCAAATCACGGCCCAATACAGTAACATTAGCCCCCATCCCCAAAGCAACCTTACAGGCGTTCATACCTACAACACCGCTACCAATAATAACGACATTCCCACCGCGAACACCCGGTACTCCTGATAAAAGCACTCCTTTACCACCATAGGTCTTTTCTAAATACTTAGAACCCTCTTGAATTGCTAGTCTTCCAGCAACCTCACTCATCGGCTTTAGTAATGGCAATCTACCATAAGCATCCTCTACCGTTTCATATCCCACTGCACTTACACCCTTGTCACATAAGACTTTAGCGAGTTTAGGTGCACTTGCTAAATGCAGGTAAGTAAAAATAATTTGGTCTTTTTGCATATAGTCATATTCGATCTCTAAAGGTTCCTTAACCTTAACAATCATTTTAGATCGCTTCCATACATCAACTGAATTTTCAATAATCTCACAACCTGCTTCAATATATTGAGCATCCAAAAAACCACTGCCCAAGCCAGCTCCTGATTCAATTAAAACCGTATGCCCATGTTCAATATACTCAGCAGCATGCGAAGGCATTAAACCAACGCGATTCTCATATAACATGAGTTCCTTTACACAACCTACAATCATAGTAGTTCTTCCTTTACTTTTTCTAAAAACTCCAAGCGCGTACCACTCCAATCAGCTACAACATCTTCTGCTTCGATAAGATAGTCCGTCAATATCCAACCATCCATACCCAAATCCATGGCAGCCATATCTTCCTTCATATCATTACCTACCATCAAGCACGTACTCGGGTCCACACCAATAGCTTCACATACTTCCGCATAGAACTCAGGATTTGGCTTAGTGCGTCTGTGTTTACTAAAGTTAGAAACATAGTCAAAATCATCAACACTCAATCCACTAAACAGAATACGTTGCTCAACAGCATCCTGAGGGAACATTGGGTTAGTCGCAATAACTAACTTATATCCTTTCTCCTTCAATAGCTTAATTGCTTCAACAATCATGTGGTTCTCATCCAAGTGATCTTTTAGTACCGCAAAATCATTCGCATAATACTCATCAAACTTAGGTTGAAGTTCTTTTACTAAGTCATGACCAACTCTTTCGCCAAACTCTTCATAGAAGATTGCATCGTTAAGTCGATCACTATCATCTTTAACCATTACTTCCAAAGCCTCCCACATACTTTGCAACATCAACTTCGGATCTAAATACTTAGATAACTTCTCTGCCAGTGAATGAAGATAGACCTTTTCAAACTTAGCATTACTAATGGGAAACAACGTCCCATCTAGATCAAATAAAATAGCGTTATATTTCATACATGGCCTCCTACAATATTTTTCGTTAATTATACCACACTCTATAATATCAATGAAACTTTATTTAGACCTTTCATTACAGTTTCATAATACTTTCATCCCTGCACACCTTAGTTTTGTGTTTGCACAAAAGCACCATAATTGGTACAATGATTAAAGAAAGGTGGTGGTACTTCCATGAAGTCACGAAGTTATAAGTCACATACATACGGACAAGCTGTAGACGATGACCCCGGTAATACCACCGGTAACCTATAGTCTAAGATTTGTCCTTCTTTATTCACAATATAAAAAGGAGAATCAATATGAACAATATAAGAGATATCTTGAGCAAAACTCAAGAAGAACTTTTTGAGGAGCTTGGCGCTACAAGCGCTGGGTTTTCTAGTGAGCGGGCAGAGGAACTTTTAGCCGAAAAAGGCCCAAATGCTATCTCAAAAGCAAAAAAGGAAAATCCCTTAATCGGATTTGTGAACGTACTTATTAATCCATTCAACTTAGTTCTAATAGTTGTTATTGCGATTACATTTATTAATGATGTTATGTTCTCAACTAATAAGGATTATTTAACTATCATCATACTATCTGTAGTTGTGCTCTCATCAACACTCGCTTCTTTTATCCAAGATACAAGATCAAGTGCTGCTGGTGAGAAATTACTAAACTTGGTATCAAACACTACCGCTGTTCTAAGAGATGGAGAATTTATTGAAATGCCCATCGATGAGATTGTTTTGGGAGATATCATACGACTATCAGCCGGTGATATCATACCTGCTGATTTACGGATTATATCTGCCAAAGATCTCTTCCTATCGCAAGCAACTTTAACTGGAGAATCCCTACCAATTGAAAAATTCGTTTCATTAGATGAGTTAGAAGTTGACCAAGAAACTGAGTACACAAACCTCGCCCTCATGGGAACTAACCTCGTAAGTGGTAGTGGGCGTGGAGTAGTGATTCGTCGCGGAGATGACACATACTTAGGTACAATGGCTAAAAAGATGGGTGAGATTAAGATCACCAATAGTTTCGAAGAAAGTATTTCAACTATTTCCAAACTATTACTAAAACTAATGTTAGTAATGTTACCAATAATTTTCTTTATTAATGGTTTCTTAAAGAAAGACTTTGTGGATGCATTACTATTTGCCCTAACAGTTGCTGTAGGACTAACACCTGAAATGTTACCTGTTGTACTTACATCAGGTTTATCAAGAGGATCAATCAATATGGCTAAACACCAAACGATTGTTAAGTCACAATCCTCCATCTCTACCTTCGGTGAAATGGATATCCTATGTACTGATAAAACAGGTACTATTACTCAAGATGAAATTATCTTAGAGCGCTATATGGATGTAAATGGTGATGATGATATGAGAATACTACGTCATGCCTACTTAAACTCATTCTTCCAAAGTGGTCTAAAGAATCTAATTGACAAAGCCATTATAGATAGAGCCGAAAGCTATAATATGGTGGACTTAGTTAACTACTATAATGTTGTTGACGAAATACCCTTTGACTTCGCAAGAAGACGTATGAGTGTAATCCTTGAAGACTCATCTGGAAAACGCCAATTAATCACAAAGGGTGCTGTAGAAGAAATTATGAAACTATCTAAATACATAGATAGAGACGGTGAAGTATTTGAGTTAGATGATAAAACACGCGCAGAAGCGATGGAAGTCTACTCTCAATATAACCACGATGGTCTACGCATGATTGCTGTAGCTCAAAAGAACGAAATCCCTGATGAACATGAGTTCTCAGTTAAAGATGAAAAGGATTTAGTACTCATTGGTTTCATTGGATTTCTAGATCCACCTAAAGAAAGTGCTAAACCTGCGATTGAAAGTTTATATCGACACGGTGTCGATGTAGTAGTTATTACCGGCGACTCTCTAGGTGTTGCTAAAAAGGTTTGCTCTAAGGTTGGAATAGATACTGATATCACTTACCTAGGTAATGAGATAGAAGCCATGGATGATGAAGAACTAGAATCAATCATTGATGATTGTAAGTTATTTGCTAAAATATCACCAGCTCAAAAGCAACGTATCGTTTTAGCATTTCAAAACAAAGGACATACCGTTGGTTTTATGGGAGATGGTATTAATGACTCGTTAGCACTCCAACAAGCAGACGTAGGTATCTCAGTAGATACAGCCGTTGATATTGCTAAAGAGAGTGCGGATATTATTTTACTTAAAAAAGACCTAACAGTATTAGAAGAAGGAATTCTTGAAGGTAGAAAGACGATTGTAAATATGATCAAATACCTTGAGATGGCTGTATCTGGTAACTTTGGTAATATGATTTCAGTAATTGTAGCTAGTATATTCTTACCGTTCTTACCTTTATTACCTGTTCATATTTTAGTTCAAAACTTAATTTCAGATATTGCTCAAACAGGAATACCATTTGATAACTGTGATGAAGAAGATTTATTAAAACCAAGACGATTAGATGGTGACTCCTTAGTACACTTTATGAAAGTATTTGGTCCCCTAAGTTCAATCTTTGATATTATGTGCTTTGTGTTGTTATACTTCGTTTTAGGAATTAACACACCAGAAGAAGCAGTTCAGTTCCATACATTCTGGTTTGCATTTGGAGTAATGTCTCAAGCACTTATCATCTTTGTGATAAGAGCTAAGAACCCATTATCTCTTAAAAACAAACCTTCAGTAACGCTAGTAGTAGCAACTACCCTTGCTTTAGTCTTAACTTTAGTGATTGTACTGACGCCAATAGCTTTCTCAATGGACCTTGTTATTATCAACCCAATGCACTTATTCTATGTGTTTGGAATCGTATTTTTATACTTAATTACAACCACAATTGTCAAACACTTAACATGGACACCATTAGATTAGTAAATATACTTTGACAATCTAACACTTTATGTGGTATTGTTAAGAAGTTATAAGACATATACACTTAATAGTACCGTTATACCGTATTTATTAAATTGTTACGCTTATTATAGAAACGGAGGTACTAGGAAATATGCTTACAGGAAAAGTAAAATTCTTTAACGCAGATAAAGGTTTCGGATTCATTATCGTAGACGAAACTAACGAAGAAGTGTTCGTTCACTTCTCAGCAATCGTTGCTGACGGTTTCAAAACTCTTGAAGATGGCCAAGCGGTTACATTCAACGTAGTAGAAGACGATCGCGGTAAAAAAGCTGACAACGTTCAAGCTGCTTAATTAAAAGAAAACATAAAGAAGCAGTGGTTCTTAATTGAATCACTGCTTTTTTCATGCCTTAAATAAAAAGAAGTCCGAAGACTTCCTTTTAAAAGAATATATTAATTACAACCTGTAATACAATACTTACTACCATGATCATAATAAAGTTCTTAATTACATTCACAAACGATGTTTCCTTATTACGCTCAATTGAGAAGTCTTTAGTATGTTTCATCGCTATTGGTAAGGTTATAAATACTCCCAACATCAACGGATGATATATTCCAACAACTACGCCAACAACCACACCAACATATACTAGAAGATAGTGAGCATACAGTAGCTTAACCGATGCCTCTTGACCAATATAGTATGGAAGTGTATAACGACCAACCTGAACGTCCTTATCGACATCACACGTGTTATTACCCAACATGATCGCTGAAGTAAGTAAGGTAGGTGTAATACCAAAGATAAGAAACTGAATAAACAACTTAGTATTAAGAGCAATATTAATAGTCTCATTAACACTAACTGCTAAGAACGCATCACCATAGTTAATATAAACTAGAATAAACGGAATAAAATAACCATATAAAACACCAGAGATTATCTCACCATATGGGTGACGTGATATTGCGATAGGACCATATGTATACATGATACCCACAAAGAAGCAAAACGCTCCTAATAGCAATACAACCCAATCCGTAATAATTACTAACCAGATACCAAATACAACACTAATTGCTAATAAACTAAATAGAATAGTTTTTAGCATACTACGTGACATACCAAACTCCTGGTCATTAGTCTTAGAATCAATATAGTTATTGATGGTAGTGGTAGTTAAATCAAAGGTAAACATACCGATAAAGAATATTAATGTTTCATATACTCTAATTGGCATACCCAAATGCCCAAACACTAGTAATACTAAGATAAAGGTTAATAAACTTGTAATCTTAGTTTGAATCTCTACAAACTTTAAAACTTTTCCAATCATCGTATTGCCCTTTCGAATAATAACTTGATGGACTCACGCTTACGATCATCCAAATCCATAGACTCCAACACGTCCATGGCCTCACCATAGATTCTAAGCGCTTCTTTTCTAGCGAACTCAACACCATTCAAACGCTTTACTGCTTCATTAATAATAGTACGAGTCAAACTTTTCTTCTTTAACTCTGGTTCTTGCTCAAATGCATATATAAGAGGAAGTGTTATCACACCTTGTTCAAAATCAGATTGAACTGGCTTAAGCGCCTCTTCTTGTGTATCTTCAAAATCAATCAAGTCATCACTGATTTGAAAAATCATACCCAATGCATTACCAATCATTCGGTACTGCTCTAGAATCTTCTCATCATTTGTTAGTGTTAAAGCACCACCTACAAATGAAGCTTCAAATAACTTGGCTGTTTTCCCTTCAATAATACTCATATACTCACTCATACTTAAATCTAAATTACCATTATTTAAGTGTTGATTTAACTCTCCCAATACAAGATCCATTAGGATATCTGTATACTGCATGGCAGTTTGATCATCAATCTTAACTTTAACAACCGTATGCATTGCTAATGCCAGAAGATAATCGCCACAAATTACTGCAGTTTTACGACCATATTTCTTATGCAGCGTATGCACACCGCGTCTAGTATCAGCATCATCCATAACATCATCATGAACTAGTGTTGCTAGATGAAGAATCTCAAGAGATGCTGCGATTAGGATTGAATCATCACTAATAACACCCTCGTCATTTAAGGAAGTAGTTAAAACAGACAAAGCACGAACACCTTTTCCTTTTGAAGTAATTAAGTGTTCCATATATTTTCTTATGATTAAAGGAGAGGTCGATAGTAAACTATCAACCTCTTGATTAACTAATTCTAATTTTTGCAATAAATAATCATTCACTACAAGCACCATTAATCGTGGTATAGATACCATTTCTTAACAAACGGCACCTTTTTCCACTTATCCTTTAACCAAGGCATTACCCAGTAATCCAGAGCCAAGCTTTGTGAACCAGCAAATAATACTGCAAATGAAGCCATGAACATCCAAACTGTTGACATATACCAACCTGTTGTAGTTAAGAACATTAACTGAAGAACAATTGATACACCAGCTGATAATGTAGTGAATAAACCTGCTAATAAAGCAAGACCAATTAAGATTTCAATGATTACAATACCACGTTGTAATAAGAACGCTAAATCAACATTAGCTAAAATAATTTCTTCTAAGAACCAGTTCATTAATGGAATATTAATCTTAAATGCTAACTGCTCAAGTTTTGCATCTTTTAATGTAGTAGAGGAAATAAACAACACATGGAAGACATCCCATACACGCCAGTTAATCAATACTTGCGTAATAGCTTCACCGGCAGCATCCCCTGTACCACTTGATACAGCGTCAGTAGCATTTGATATAACATCAGGAGCATTAGTTGACAATGAAATTAAACCTTGCACAGCAGAGGTTGTGGCCTCTGAAGCACCATCAATAACACCAAGTGCTGCATCATAGAAGTCATTAGCGAAACCAAAGAACTTATCTAAACTATACTCATTTAACCAGCCTTCGTTAACTTTATAGATACCTTCAAATACCCATACAGCTCCTAGCCATAGACGTATTGGGAATGCCATAATACTTGGTGAACGATTTGATAAATGTCCACCAACGAAACTACGACGGTTACGTACTGTTAAGAACTCATGTTTGATATAACTAAAGATCTTATTCCAACCTAATACTTGAACAAAATAGACAATATTAATAAAATGTTTTGCGAACATAGCTAAGAATGAAGGTAAGTTAAACATAAAGTTAGGTAAACCAACACGCGCTGCTCCATAACGACCACCAATACATACCATTACACCATGGAAGCTTGGCTTATATTCTTTATAATTATTACCACCATTAATTGCAGTTGTAATATTATGTGCTGCAGTTTTTGAACTATGCTCAGCATTCTCAACCATTTGTGGAACAGGCATTTCTTCACCTTCCACAACATAGTACATATTATCTCCAACAACAAATACATCTTCCGATCCAACTGCACGAAGATAACCGTCAGTCTCAATACGACCGCCTCTTTGAGCTGCATCTAAAGCCGCTCCTGATTCACGAGCCACTTGAGAACTCTCAATACCTGCAGTCCAAATTACTGTACTTGTTTCCTCAGTAATACGCTCTTCACCACGAATATATGTGATAGAATTTTCTTCAACAGCATCAACAAATGCATTGAACTCAGTACGCACACCCATCTTCTTCAAGCGTTTTTCAACCTTATTTGAAAGCTTTTCAGGCAAGATAGGAACTGCACGATCTAAACCATCAACGTTAACCATTGTTACATCCGCAGGATTAATACCATACTCAGCACTAATATATGGAACAAACTCAGCTAACTCACCCACCATCTCAACACCAGTAAAACCAGCACCAACAACGTGGAACGTTAATAACTTCTTACGCGCTGCTTCATCTTGAATACCAGCTGCAGTTCTAAATACATCACGAATACGATCCTTTAAGATAATCGCATCATCATATGACCATAATGTATACGTATGCTCCTGAGCACCATTAACCCCAAAGAACGTAGGTTTAGACCCTGTCGCAATAACAATAACATCATAATCATAAGAATTAAGTTTCCCAGCAACTACTTTCTTATCATAATCTACACTTGTAATCTCATCAATTACTACATTAACTTTACGACCTGCAAAGATCTTCTCTAAGTCCATACGGATACTCTCTTCATGAACACGGCTAGCCGCTACTTCATGTAGTTCAGTCAACATAGTATGGAATGGATTCTTGTCGATGATAGTTATATTAACTTCATCATTTTTCTTAAAATTCTTGGCAAGCTTTTTAGCTGTAAGAACACCAGCGTATCCAGCACCAACTATTACTATATTCTTTTTCAAAATACTTCCTCCTCATTGCTATATTATTATAACTAGGCTCATATTTATAGGCAATTTAATCGACCATTAAAATAGTGAAAAAATACATCTTTTTAGCAAATAGCACTAATTCCATAAAATATAGCGGTTACTTTGTGAAAATCCAACACAATGTTACAAAGTCTTGCATAAACTAGTTAGGTTTTATAACTAAGTTCACAATCTTATTCTTAATAACAATTTCTTTAACAACTTTAAAGCCTTCCAAATTACGAATAACATTCTCTTGCTCATATGCTAATCCAAGAATAGTTTTCTCATCAACATCTGATGGCGCACTAAATTTAGCACGAATCTTACCATTAATTTGCACAACAATCTCAACTTCATCTAATACCAACTTACGCTCATCATAAGTAGGCCATGAAGTAAATGACAACTCATCACTTTGACCAAGTTCACGCCACAACTCCTCACCCATGTGAGGTGCATATACCGCAAACATTTTCACAAATCCAATCGCATACTCCATTGGTATTTTACCGACCTTATAGGCTTCATTAATAAAGATCATTAGTTGCGAGATAGCTGTATTAAAGCCAAAGTTTTCAAGGTCACGAGTAACCTTTTCAACAGTCGCATGATATACATGATCCAAACTACCATCATTATCATCACTAATAACATCCATCTCAACAAACAAACGCCAAACACGTTCCGTCCAACGTTTCATTCCATCTAGTCCTTGAGTACTCCATTTAATGGACCCATCAAATGGACCAATGAACATCTCATATAATCGAAGAGCGTCTGCACCATGTGATTCAACAATGTCATCTGGATTAACAACATTACCCCTAGACTTACTCATTTTCTCATTATTCTCACCCAGGATCATTCCTTGGTGATACAACTTCTTAAATGGTTCCTTCGTATCAACAACACCAATATCATATAGAACTTTATGCCAGAATCTAGCATACAACAAGTGCAGTACAGCGTGTTCCGCTCCACCAACATACAGATCTACTGGTAACCAATGCTCTAATAACTTAGGATCCGCTAAGGCTTCATCATTCTTTGGATCAAGAAAGCGCATATAATACCAACACGATCCAGCCCACTGTGGCATAGTATTAGTCTCACGACGACCTTTAGAACCATCCGCAAACTCAACTTCTAACCAATCTTTAGCATTGGCCAATGGTGATTGACCATCGCCCGCTGGCTTATACTCACTTACTTCTGGTAACTCAAGGGGTAGCTCATCTAATGTTAAGGTACGCATTGTACCATCTTCCATATGAACAATAGGAATAGGCTCTCCCCAATAGCGTTGACGTGAGAACAACCAGTCACGCAAACGATATGTTACTTTAGGTTCACCAACACCATTTTCCTCTAACCAAGCATTCATAGCTTCAATGGCTTCTTGCTTGTTCATTCCATCCAAGAAATCAGAATTAATATGAACACCATCTTCCACAAAAGGCTCAACATTTATGTCGCCACCCTCTAATACAGGAATTATTGGCAGATCATATTTCTTCGCAAAATCATAGTCACGAGCATCGTGAGCAGGAACCGCCATGATGGCACCTGTTCCATAGGACGCCAGAACATAATCTGCAATATAGATAGGAACTTCAGCATTATTTACTGGATTAATTGCATATGCCCCAGTAAATACACCAGTTTTATCTTTATTTAACTCAGTACGTTCTAAATCACTCTTATTAATGATTTCAGCAACATACTTCTCTACCTCAGCACGTTTATCATCACTAACAATATCTTTCACAAAAGGATGTTCTGGTGCTAGCACACAATATGTAGCTCCAAACAAAGTATCTGGACGCGTTGTAAACACAGTAAACTCTTTATCATGATTTTTAATCTTAAAGACCACATTAGACCCTACACTCTTACCAATCCAGTTAATTTGCATTTCCTTAGTAGATGCTGGCCACTCAACTAAATCCAAATCCTCTAATAAACGCTCAGCATAAGCAGTAATCTTCAATACCCACTGGCGCATAGGAACTCTAATAACATCAAAGCCCCCTACTTCACTCTTACCATTAATAACTTCCTCATTAGACAACACTGTTCCTAACTCAGGACAGTAGTTAACGGGACGTTCATCAATATAAGCTAAGCCTTGTTCATATAACTTAGTGAAAATCCACTGAGTCCACTTAACATAGTCTGTATCCGTAGTGGATATTTCTTTTTCCCAATCATAAGATAATCCCATCGATTGAATTTGCTTCTTAAACGTCTCAATATTCTTTTTAGTAAAAGAAGCAGGATGATTACCTGTCTTTAGCGCAAACTGCTCAGCTGGCAAACCAAACGCATCCCAACCCATTGGATGTAACACATTAAATCCTTGCATCCTCTTTTGACGTGCCAAAACATCCGTTGCCGTATAACCACGCGGATGCCCTACATGAAGCCCATCCCCAGAAGGATAGGGAAACATATCTAATATATAATACTTAGGTTTAGTAAAGTCGTATACATCCGTTTTAAATATGTTATTCTCTTCCCAATATTTTTGCCATTTCTTTTCAACTGCCTGATGATTAAACATATTGCCTCCTTAAAATAAAAAAGTGTTACCAAGGACGACATAAAAATGCCGCGGTACCACCTTTGTTTTCCATCAATTGGACTCTCAACTCTTAACGCGAGCCACGCTCTTTTCTACTTAATTTTAAAAAGAGTACTCCAAGACGAGTTCATGAGATCCTAATATCAGTTTACACCAACCACTGACTCTCTTATAGTAAGATATCTCACTACTACTTCTCTTCAACGTATATACGTGTATATGATACGTTTTTTAGATATTAAAGTCAAACCCAACTACTTAAAATAATATATTAAAATATTACAGTTTTATCAATGTGTTTGTGGTAAAATAGCAATAGGAGGGCATTCTATGCTATATACTTCACGCAGTGATGGGCATATTACCCATTTATCTACTTTTATGGCTGATAACGCCATTGCCAACTTTATTATAATTCACGGGATGGCAGAACACAGATTTCGTTATGACGGTTTTGCTAAAACGCTACAGGATCATAATTTCAATGTTTACACCTTAGACTTAAGAGGACACGGAGAAAGCCCCTATAAAAATAAGATGGGAAACTTCGGCAAGTTTAATGGGCACAAAAAAAACACTGAGGATATCGCAGGTATCATAAAGGAAATAAAGGAATTTAATAACTTACCAATAATCCTCTTTGGCCATAGTATGGGATCCCTTTTCGCACGAGCAGTAGTAAAAAACAATCCAAGATTAGTTGATCAACTCATTTTATCAGGTTCCCCTTATAAGCCCGTTGGAATGGGACCTATGCGCTATGGCCTAAAGTTCGTAAGTTTATTTTTCGGTTCAAGACCAGCGCCCTTTATATCAAAAGTAATGAATGATATGTTCATAGCTGATATTAAGAATCCAAAAACTGATTTAGACTGGTTAAGTTTTGATGAAGAGAATGTTAAAAACTATATAAGTGATCCACTTTGTAACTTCCCATTCACTTTCAATGGCTATAAAGATCTGATGAATCTACTTAAAGAAGTCTATGACTTTCCCTTTATGGGCGTTAATTCAAAACTACCCATACTGATGTTAATTGGACTTCACGATCCCTGCGCTGACTTTAAGCGCGACGGATTTAATCGTGCCATCAACAGACTAAAGGAAGCACAATTCGAAAACATCTTTAGTATTGTTTATGAAGAATCTAGACATGAACTACTTAATGATGTCGAAAAGGAAGATGTGGTTAAAGATATCATTCTATATATTCAAGATAATCTATAAAACAAGAAAACGAACGCGGAAACGTTCGTTTTTTAATTACTCATTAATTATAACCGCTATACCAAGTGCCTCAGGTCCTGTGTGAATACCAAGAGCAGGTGTGATATTTAATACCTCAATCTCATTACTCGCATTAAACATAGAAGTAGCATAATTTCTATACGCATCTAGATCTTCTTTAGAAGCCGCATTAACCAACAATACCTTATAATCACTTGCATCTCCTACAAACTTCTTAGCCTCATCAAGCATCGCTTTTATCACACGCTTATAGCCTCTAACTTTTGTGACAGTATAGTAGATTCCATCAGGATCACATGAAATAACCGGTTTAATATTTAAGACATTAGCGACTGTACCTGCCACGCGTCCAATACGTCCACCTTTGATTAAATAATCCAACGTACCTACTGTAAAGAACACTTGTGACTTACCATGCATTTTCTTTAAATCAGAAACGACTTCAGAAAAACTCATACCCTTTTTAACATTTTCAGCCGCACGAATACCCATAAATCCACTACCTAAACTAATGTTTTTAGTGTCATGAACATAAATTTCAAGGCCCTCAACATCTTGAGATAAATTATGAATAACGTTATATGTACCACTTAATCCTGATGAAATAGTAACTGCAATTACATGAGTATATCCATCGCTCTTTAATTGTTCAAATACATCCAAAATATCACCACCAGTAGGTAATGATGTTGTAACTGTAGATGTATCAATTACATCAAATATTTCTTTAGAGCTAATATCAACTCCATCAGTATACGTTTTATCATCTATAGATATACGAAGAGGCAAACTATAAATATCAAGCCCTTCTCTTAAACTAGGACCTACATCAGATCCTGAATCCACTACAACCGCAATCTTTTCTTTCATCTAAATACTCTCCTTTTTTATCATCTCATTAAACGAATAATCAGCAACTAACTTAGCCGCAAAAGCCATAATGATGGCCCTAAGCGAAAACTGTAAACCCTCAGTTTCAAACACTTCCATTTCAACTACCTCTCCACTCAAAAGTGCAATACATTTATCTAAGCCCGCTTGGGTATATTCCACAAATGAATTATAAGCCCCACTAACTCCTCTACCTTTAACTGCCGCTTCAATACCTCTTGAAACATCTTGCATATTCAATACTGACTTTAATATAGATATCGCAATCAGATAGGCAATATGATCTTTTGAATATCGCTTATTAATAGGAGCTGGCATAACTTCTTGTTTAACGTAATTATTAACCATTGAACTAGTTAAAACTACCCTGCCAAACAGTGGCTCACAAACCCCATTCACATACTCCAATACTTGATCTAAATATAAATCTAAATCAGGAAACGCTTCATATAGGGGTAATACTTCATTTCTAACATCATTTAACCATGTTTCACTACGCTTCATTTTATCACCTAGTTTCTAATACTAGATTATCACATCTAACAAACTACATCAATAGAAAAAGAGAACTTTCGTTCTCTTTACTTAAACTCACAACTATTAATATGATCATTTACCATTCCAATTGCCTGCATAAAAGAGTAAATGATTGTAGGTCCCACAAACTTAAACCCCATCTTCTTTAAATCATTACTAATTAAAGTTGATAATGAAGTCAACGCTGGGACTTCACTCTCAACCTCATAACTATTAATAATACTATCAGAGTAATTCCAGAAGAACTTACTTAAATCTAACTCTAACTCCACAACCTTTTTAGCATTGGATATAATGGACTGAATTTTAAGGCGATGTCTGATGATACCCTCATTCAACATTAATCTCTCAACATCTTCATCAGTCATTAAGCATATTTTCTCAACATCGAAGTTATAGAATACTTCTCTATACGTATCTCTCTTATTTAAAATAGTACTCCAACTCAAGCCAGCCTGCATACCTTCAAGACATAACATCTCAAACATATATCGATTGTCATAAGAAGGTTTACCCCATTCTTCATCATGATACTTTCTTAGTTTCTCACTACCTAAACTCCACGCACAGCGATTCATTACAGTAGCTCAATCTTCCCTGCACAAGCTGCAATTGTCTCATCATCCCATAAACTAACTTGAACTTCTCCAACATGGGCCTTACCCAACAACAACATACACATTCTACTTTGACCAATTCCACCACCAATAGTTAGTGGCAGTTCATTATTCATAATCATTCTATGAAAATCATACTGAAGACGATCTAGTTTACCCGCTTTTTCTAGTTGCTCTTGCATTGACTTCGCATCTACACGGATTCCCATACTAGATAACTCCATTGCCTTACCTAAAGGCTCATGCCAAAACAATAAATCCCCATTTAGGGCCCAATCATCATAATCAGGAGCCCTAAAGTCATGAGGCTTACCACTCTTAAGTACATCACCAATCTGAATAATGAAAGTCGTCGGATGCTCTTTAACATAAGCATTCTCTCTCTCATCAGAACTTAAATTAGGATATAAATCTTCTAACTCCTGAGAAGTCACAAAACTAACTTCAGGACTAATATGAATATCTACAGCAGGATACTTCGTATGAAGGCGCATAGACACCTCACACATCGCATTTACAATTTGCTGAACAGTAAACTTAAGATATTCAATTGAACGCTGCTCACGTTCTATAACGCGTTCCCAGTCCCACTGGTCAACATATATAGAGTGTGTATTGTCAAGCACTTCATCCCTACGAATCGCATTCATATCCGCATATAAGCCGTTACCGACTCTAAAATCATAATTATGCAAAGCCAATCGTTTCCACTTAGCCAATGAGTGTACAACCTCACCATTACCACCATACGATGGAATATCAAAAACTACCGGACGCTCTACCCCCGATAGATCATCGTTTAAACCACTATTACTATTCACAAACAAAGGCGCAGAAACACGCTTAAGTTTCAAACTACCAACTAATGCTTCCTCAAACCAACGCTTAATATAACCAATAGCTGTTTGCGTTTCATAGACATTCAAAGAAGACGTATACCCTTCAGGTATTATAATTCGTTCATTCATTCTTATCCACCTCAATATTCATTTATTCTACCACACTTCAATATGATTAAGAAATACAATCACAACCTGTGAAATATAGGCTCCATATTCTTATAAGTACAGAAATATTCAAACCCAATCTCACGCAAAACATTCTTAGACTCCTCAACCAAGAAACCCAAATGGTCCGCTTGATGAGAATCACTACCAATCGTAATAATCTTACCACCCAACTCATGATATAACTTCAATACTTCAATTGATGGCGTCAAACCATCAACTCCATATCTAACATGAGATGTATTAATCTCAATACCTTTACCATCCGCTATCGCTAACTTCAAAATCTTTTCAATATCTTCTTTAGTATTCTCAAAGTAATCCTCAGGCTCAGTATACCTACGCATTAAATCAAGATGAGCTAGTACACTATAATCCTTAAATACTCTCATTACTTCATACATTTCATTATAATAACCGTCATAACACTCTTGTGTACTTCTACCCACTTGATACACATTATTCCAAAACTCCAAATCATTGACTTGATGAATCGACAACAGCACAAAATCCATTGGATTGGTATCGATCAACTTCCTATATAAATCAACCGTATGCGTTTGAATCCCAAACTCAAGTCCACGTTTAATCACAATGTCACCAGCATACTTATCGATCAAATAATCTAACTCTTTAAAATACTCAGGATAATTTACATTCATCGGCAAAGTAGCACTATCTACTGTTTCAAGAATAACATCATCCCAATCATACTGCGTACCATAATCAACATGATCAGTAAAACATATTTCCTTCAAACCAATCTCGATAGCCTTCAAAACAACATCTTCCATCTTAAAAACAGAATCAACACTATAGTCACTATGCACATGATAATCAACAAACATAATATTACCTCCCAACACATTCAAGTATATCATATTAAAAAAACTGCCAAAAGACAGTTCATACATAATTTGGCGCGCCCGGCAGGAATTGAACCCACAACCTTTTGAACCGGAATCAAACGCGCTATCCGATTGCGCCACGGGCGCCTAACGCCAATATTATTATAGCACAATATAAAACACTCGAAAGTGTTTTATACAGAATAATTTTCCGGATCATTACGCCATGTTTTAAGTAGCTCTTGCTCCTGCGAAGTAATATAATCTTCCTCAACCGCAACTTCAATTAAGGCAGAGTAATTGCTCAATACTTTAAGCTCAACATTATGATTATTAAAGTTAACAGTCGCTTTATCTAACTCATATGTAAAGACAGCTACAACAGCCAATACATCCATTCCCTCTTCTCTAACTGCTTCAACAGCATTCAAAACAGATCCACCTGTAGAGATTAAATCTTCAATCATCACAACCTTAGATCCTTTTTCTAAGTATCCTTCAATCATCTTTGATCTACCATGATCCTTAGCCTTAGGACGAACATACGCCAGTGGTAATCCCAAAATATCAGCCACTAAAGCTGCTTGTGGAAGTCCCCCAGTTGCTACACCTACTAATGCCTCAACCTCAGGGTACTGAGTTTTAATTAAAGCAGCCAATCCTTCTGCAATCGTACTTCTTAACTCAGGATATGACAATGTAATTCTATTATCACAATAAATTGGACTCTTTAAACCACTTGCCCATGTATACGGCTCTTTTGCACTTAGTGTTACTGCCTTACACTCCAGTAAACCTTTCGCTACTCTTTTCTCAATCATTTTGATGCCTCCCATTCTTTCACAATCGTTTCATATGCACTACGCGGATTTTCTGCTTGAGTAATGGGTCTACCCACCACTAAATAACTAGATCCCATTGAACGCGCATTACTAGGTGTAGCAATTCTCTTTTGATCACCCACCTCACTACCCGTTGGTCTAATACCTGGGGTAACTCTAATAAAATCTTCAGATATATTGTCTCTAATAACAGCTGCTTCAAGTGGCGAACATACTACACCATCTAACCCGGCTTCTTGAGCACACTTAGCATAATGCAAGACACTCTCTTCTAATGAAACTCTAATCAGCTGATCAGTTTGCATTTGTGTCTGTGAAGTAGATGTTAATTGCGTTACCGCAATCAATTGACCATTATCACCAAAGCCACGCTTAGCTGCTTTCATCATCTCAATACCACCGGCAGCATGCAAGTTTGTCATATCAACACCCAATGTAGCTAAACCACGCATTGCACGCTCAACCGTATTAGGAATATCATGTAGCTTAAGATCAAGGAAAAGCTTATGACCACGATTCTTTATACTCTTAAGAAACTCAGGACCTGTTTGGTAGTATAACTCCATTCCAACTTTAACATAGATTGGATAATCAAAATTATCTAAGAATGCTTCAGCCTCAGCTTGACCTGGAAAATCCAGGGCTACGATAACTTCCGATACATTTACTGACATTTTTTTACCTCCGCTATTAAACTCTCAATACTTTCAATACCCAGCTCATCTAACTTCGCTGGCAATTGATCAATCAACTCCTTACAAATCATAGGATTATGTAGGTTTGCTGTACCAATAGCTACAGCACTGGCTCCTGCTAAGAACATCTCAATAACATCATCAACAGTTTCAACGCCACCCATACCAATAATAGGAATCTCAACTGCTCTACTTACTTCATATAACATCTTAATCGCAATTGGTTTAACAGCAGGACCCGATAGTCCTCCTGTCTTATTAGCTAAAATAGGCTTACGTGTCTTCAAATCAATACGCATACCAGTCAGTGTATTGATCATCGTAATACCATCCGCGCCACCTTTTTCAACTGCTTTAGCAATCGCAGTAATATCAGTAACATTAGGTGATAACTTAACATAAACTGGGACACTAGCGACCTCTTTTGCCTTACGCGTTAAACGCTCCGCAATCTCTGGATCAACTCCAAACGCTACGCCTCCTTCACTTACATTAGGACAAGATATGTTTAATTCAATTGCCTTAACATTAGGTGCATTTCCAACAACCTTACATACTTCAACATATTCCTCTTCAGTTGAACCTGCTACATTAGCAAATATAGGAACATCATACTGCGCAAGAAATGGATACTTCTCATTCATAACCACTTCCAAACCTGGATTCTTTAATCCAATCGCATTTAACATACCACTGCTTGTTTCAGCAACCCTTGGTAAATCATTACCAAGTCTCTCAAATTGCGTAACAGCCTTAGCCATTATTGCTCCTAACTCACTTAAATCATAAAATTTCGAGAACTCCTCACCAAATCCAAAGCAACCACTAGCAGGCATAATTGGATTTTTTAACTCTAACCCAGGCAAACTAACTTTCAAACGACTCATATCTCTACCTCCTGACTTCTAAATACAGGTCCATCTGTACAAACTCGATGCTTCTTATCTTTAGTATCACAGGCATAACACGCTCCAATACCACATGCCATTCGTTCTTCTAAAGAAATAAACACATTATCATGATCCGCAAACTTATTCTTTACATAATTCAATAAAGGCAATGGACCACATGAATATATAGCATCATAAGAGCCCATATCATCTACAACACTACCTACATGACCCTTAACACCTAAACTACCATCATCAGTAGTTAAATATACTTCCCCTAGTTCTTTAAACATATCAACATAATATGCCATTGACTCACTTCCAAAGCCCAGCACAAACGTAACCTTCTTACCATTGTCAACTAAGGTTTTACCCAGTTGATATAAAGGAGCAACACCCATTCCACCACCAATAATCAATGAAGAATCATGATTAAGTGATTGATAACCTTTTCCCAAAGGACCAAGTGCATCAACTTCATCACCCTTCACAAGCGTTGAAAGTGCCTTTGTTCCATCTCCAACTACTTTATATACTAAGTAGAACTTCTTCTCTTCATATTTCGCAATACTAATAGGACGCCTTAATAATAGATCAGCACGCCCAGTTTTTAAGTGAAGAAACTGTCCCGGCTCAACAGTAAATTCAAAGTCACTTTCCAATACCAACTCATATGTATCTAAAGCTACTAAACTATTACTAATAACCTTCATCATTAAATCTCCCTCTCCATTAACCATGGTCGCATCATAAACGATGCCAATACTTCAATCAACGCTTCTGATGTGTCCAGTGAAGTAAACAAAGGAACACCTTGCTCAGAAGCCACTCTTCTAATCAACATACCATCACTCACTTCAACTGATTGTGAACTCACCGTATTAATAATAAAGTTCAAATTAGAATCACGAATAACATCCAAGATATTACCTTGATCTCTACCTTTTAACTTATCAACATATTCAACACTATAGCCATTATCAGTTAAGAACTTAGCTGTATTCTTCGTAGCCAGAAATTTAAAGCCCAACTCGCTTAACATCGCTACTTGAGGCAAGACTTTTGGTTTATCACCATCAGCAACCGTCAACAACACACTTCCTGCTTGCTTAAAGCTATAGCCACTGGCAATAAATGCTTTATATAAAGCCTTGGAGAAATCCATATCTGAGCCCATAACTTCACCGGTTGATTTCATTTCAGGACTCAACACTGTATCTACTTTACGCAACTTCGCAAAGGAGAAGACTGGTGCTTTTACATGATATCCAGGCACAAATGGCACTAGACCACTTCGTTCTAGCTTCTTACCCAAAGCCGCTTGTGTAGCTAACTTAGCCATCGGAACATTAGTTACCTTACTTAAGAACGGTACCGTTCTAGAAGCACGTGGGTTAACTTCAATGACAAAGACATCACTACCCTCAACAATAAACTGAATATTCACTAAACCCTTTGTGTTTAAACCAAGTGCTATTTTGGTTGTTATATCAACAACTTTATTTATAATTTCTTCATCAATACTACGAGGAGGATAAATCGCAAAAGAGTCCCCTGAGTGAACACCACTTTTCTCAATATGCTCCATGATACCTGGCATTAACACATTCTCACCATCACATATCGCATCAATCTCTAACTCAGTACCAAATACATACCTATCAATTAATACCGGATGTTTAAATGACAACTCAGATACATGTCTGCGTAGATTCTCTTCATCATATACTATCTTCATGCTCTGTCCCCCTAGCACAAAGCTAGGACGAATCAACACTGGAAAACCAATTCTTTTCGCAATCTCAATCAGTGATTCCTCATCTTGAGCACTATCACCTAAAGGTTGCAAGATATCTAAGTCATTTAGAAACTTCGTAAATAACTTACGATCCTCAGCACGATTAATATCATCTAAGCTCGTACCAATAATCTTAACACCCGCATCTAATAAATCTTCAGCTAGGTTAATAGCGGTTTGACCACCAAACTGAACAATAACTCCAAGTGGTTTCTCTAAATTAATTACATTCATCACATCATCAAAGGTCAACGGTTCAAAGTACAACTTATCCGCTAACTCAAAGTCAGTTGACACAGTCTCCGGATTATTATTAATGATGATTGCTTCATAACCCATCTCCTGAATTGCTTTAACACAGTGGACGGTTGCATAATCAAACTCCACACCCTGACCAATTCGAATTGGACCAGACCCCAACACAATAATACTCTCTCTATCAGATACAATAGACTCATTCTCACTACCATAGGTAGAATAGAAATACGGAGTATCCACACTATAAGCCCCTGAACATGTATCAACCATCTTAAAAACAGGGTTACTATTATTATAAACACCATGTTTTTTAAGATAACTATTACTAAATCCATACTTCTTTATTAATGGATTCTCTAAATCACTCTCTAAATCGATAATATGCTTAACTTTACTCAAGAAAAACTTATCAATCTTAGTAAGTGTATGAATATCATCGACACTATAGCCTTGTCTAAAGCAATGCGCAATCACAAATAAACGCTCATCTGTAGGTTTAACTAATAACTTAACCAATGCTTCATCATCATAATCAACAAACTTAGCCATCTCAATATGATCAACACCTAATTCAAGTGAGCGAACTGCTTTCAACAGCGCTTCTTCAAGTGTTGTCCCAAGAGCCATTACCTCACCAGTAGCTTTCATTTGCGTACCAAGACTACGATCTGCTTTTTCAAATTTATCAAAAGGCCATCTTGGAATCTTCGCAACTACATAATCTAATACCGGTTCAAAGAAACCCCTAGTTTGAGGATTAATTGGATTATCAATCTCATCAAGAGTTTTACCAACTGCTATCTTAGCGGTAATTTTCGCAATAGGATATCCTGTTGCTTTAGAAGCTAAAGCCGATGATCTGGATACACGAGGATTAACTTCAATAACATAGTAATTGAATGAGTTTGGATCAAAGGCATATTGAACATTACAGCCCCCTTCAATGCCCAATGCTCCAATAATCTTCAATGAAGATTCACGCAAAATTTGAATCTCCTTATCACTTAATGTTTGAGCAGGCGCAAACACAATTGAATCCCCAGTATGAACACCAACAGGATCAAAATTTTCCATTGTACATATTACCATCGAATTTCCTTTGGAATCACGAATAACTTCGTACTCAACTTCTTTAAATCCAGAGATGTCTTGCTCAATTAAACACTGAGACACTGGCGACAACATCAATCCCTTTGCGACAATATCAATCAACTCTTCTTCATTCTCACAACGACCGCCACCGCTACCACCCATGGTAAAAGCAGGACGCACTATAACTGGATACCCAATCTCCTCAATACTATCAATTGCTTCATCTAATGTATGCACAATAGCAGATTGCGGAATTGGTTCCCCTAACTCAATCATTAAGTTCTTAAACAACTCCCTATCTTCTGCCTTCTTGATAGCTGTTAGATCCGTACCTAATAACTTTATGTTTAAACTATCCAAAACTCCAGCTTCACTTAGCTCCAATGCCATATTCAAGCCCGTTTGCCCTCCCAAAGACGGCAATAGAGCATCAACTTTCTCAATTCGCAAAATTTGCGTGATTGACTCAAGGGTCAACGGTTCAATATATACTTTATCTGCTATATCAGTATCTGTCATAATCGTAGCTGGGTTTGAGTTAATTAATACAACCTCGTATCCCTCTTCTCGAAGAGATAAACAAGCCTGAGTACCCGCATAGTCAAACTCAGCAGCTTGACCAATTACAATTGGACCCGAACCAATTACACATATCTTTCCTTTACTCATATACTACGCTCCTTATGACTACTTACTATTTCACAAAACTCATCAAATACACCTAAGCCATCCAATGACCCACCACTGCCTTGTGCCTCAAACATAATACCAACACTTGGCATAAAGCGATGTCTAAATCCTTCAACCGCACCATCATTTATATTACGATGTGTAATACTAAAATCATTATTAATTAAACTCTGCTCACTTACACCCACGTTATGATTTTGAACACTCATAATCACATTACCCAATACTTCATCCTTAACTCCATAAAAACCCCCAACATGGGACTCTTTGATACTATCAACTCCATAGCTCTTTGCTAAGTTAACAGCACCCATGCCAAGCCCCATTATTGGCAACTTACCATGAAGGTCCTTTAATACATTTACAACATGATCCTCTATTCCTTGTGATTGACTCACTATAATTCCATCAGGATAGGTTCCTAATATAGTTTCAACACTTGAATCAAATGGTAAAACAGAGACATGAACATTACGTAGCGTTAATTGTTTTAGCACACTTTGGGGTACTCCTAAGTCCAGTAGCGTAACACGAACGCCACTTCCATACGTTTCATAGCGCGTACGTGTTCTATTATCATTCTTAAACTCCACAAAGTCGTAACCACCTACCACAACCTTTGCTTCTTCAATCGAGTGCTTCTTGATGTAACGAACTAGAGCTCTTGTATCAATACCCTTGACACCAACAATACCTTTGCTCTTGCAAAAAGCATCAAGATTCATGATTGAGCGCCAGTTTGAATCAACATCCGCTACCTCATTTACAATAATACTTTTAACACGCGCATTTAAAGACTCATTATCATCAATATTGATACCTGCATTACCTATCAAAGGATAAGAGAATACTAATATACTCTGGTCATTAACAGGGTTACTCATCGCTTCTTGATATCCACTTACTCCAAAGTGCAAAGCAATACTTCCCTCTACACTCTTAACATCACCAAATACTTGACCCTTAAACTCTTTACCATCACTTAATACTACAGTGCATTCCATACAACTTCTCCTTTAACAAGGGTCAGTACACAAGCACCCTTAACTGTCTTATTTATAAAGGGGGTGTTAATAGATTTAGATTTAAAGAAATCACCATCCATTACGACCTCATTTTCAAGATCAAACACTGATAAGTCTGCAACATCCCCTATATTTAACTTACAACCTTCTATATTAAAAATTTCCTGTGGTTTAATACTCATCCAATCTTGTAAGTTCTCTAAAGTGAAGATACCTTTCTCTACAAACTCTGTATACATAAGTGGAAATGACGATTCTAATCCAATGATACCAAATGGTCCACTAAAGCCTTGGGCCTTTTCATCTCTTGTATGTGGAGCATGATCTGTCGCAATAAAATCTAAGGTTCCATCTAATAATCCAGCAACCAATGCCTCTTTATCCGCTACACCACGAAGTGGGGGATTCATCTTATACGAACCATCATTACCTACGATATCCAATTCACTTAATAATAAATGATGCGGAGATACTTCTGCACTAACATTTGCACCAATCTTTTTACCCATATTAATAGCTGCTAAACTTTCTTTAGATGACACATGACATACATGATAATGAACACCAGTAGCTTGCGCCAAAATAACATCGCGAGCAATTTGCGAGCTTTCGACCGCAGATAAGATACCTGGTAAACCTAGTTCTTTATTTCGTAGACCCTCATGCATTACGCCTCCATATAAGATTGACTCATCTTCAGTATGCGCGACAATCGGTTTGTTTAAACGCGCTGCCTCAACCATCGCTTGATACATAGTACCTGCATCCTGAACTCCAACTCCATCATTTGTATACGCAAAGGCATTCATACCTTCCATATCAACTAAATTATTACCACGTAACCCCGTAGTTATTGGAGCATACTGTAGTACATTCACGACTGCATCTTTATCGATGATATCAAGTATCTCATTATAGTTCTCAATAGTATCAGGAACTGGGTTTAAATTAGGCATGGCAGCAATCGTAGTAAATCCCCCACGCGCCGCTGCATAACTCCCACTCTCTATAGTTTCTTTATCGGTAAATCCAGGCTCTCTTAAATGAACATGAACATCCACTAATCCAGGCATTAATAACTTTCCACCTAAATCCAAAATACGACTTCCATTCAACTCACTACCAATTGCCTTTATAACACCATTCTCTACCAACACATCTACTTTATTTGTCCTATTACCTTCAGTAACAATCGCTGCATTCTTTAATATTAAACTCATCTTAGTCTCTCCTTTTTACCCATTCTAATATTGCGATACGTGCATATACGCCATTTTCCATCTGTCTAACAATTCGCGACTTATCAGCCTCAACTAAAGCACTCGCAATCTCAACACCTCTATTTACAGGAGCTGGATGCATAATAATTGCTGCTTCTTTTAAGCGATCATAACGCGCTTGATTTAATCCATACTCAGCTAGATAAGCTTTTTTACTTTCAAACTCCTGTGACTCATGACGTTCAAATTGAATTCTAAGTAGCATCACAACATCCATCTTCTCAATAATCTTGTCAAGCTCTCTATACACTCCATATGCTTCAAATCGCGAGTCGTAGTAGCTATCAGGTCCACAGAAATATAGATTAGCACCTAGTGAACTCAGTAGTTGCGCATTAGAGTGAGCAACTCTTGAGTGCTTTAAGTCCCCCACAATCATTATGTTTAAGCCTTTAACACAACCAAACTCCTCAACAATTGTCATTAAATCTAATAATGATTGAGAAGGATGTTCACCACTTCCACTACCAGCATTTACTATAGATATTCCCATATCAAGTAAATCATCGTAGTAGTTATCATCACTATGGCGTATTACAGCCACATCATTACCGATTGCCTTCATCGTGAGTACACTATCATAAAGGCTTTCACCTTTAGAAACTGAGCTTGTTGAAACATCAAAGTTCAATACTTGACATCCTGTATTATACTCAGCCATTTCAAAGCTCATTTTAGTTCTTGTGCTGTTCTCAAAGAACATATTCACAACTCTTAACTTCTCCATCGTAACACTCGTAGGATTGTTCTTAATTTCAAGTCCACGATGCGCTAACTTAAGAAAGGCCTCAGAACTCATTTGATTTACATGCGTAAAGTGTCTCATATATTTCTCCTTATAATAAAAAAAAACTGAAGTATCCATCGACACCCCAGTTAACTAAACTATAAAAAGTTTAATTCACTTTCATGCCTCACGGGACATCTTTAAAGAAAATTAAATTTACTTAATTATTACCTTATCCACACCATCAATTTCACTAACCAAAACCTTAACAATTTCATTTTGTGATGTAGGTATATTTTTACCGATATAATCAGGTCTAATGGGCAACTCACGGTGACCGCGATCAACCAAGATCGCTAATGAGACTTTCTCGGGACGACCATAATCCATGATTGCATCAAGTGCAGCTCTTATACTACGACCTGTAAACAATACATCGTCCACCAAGACAACTTGCTTACCATTTAGATCAACACCATCCATTAAGACTGGAGTATGGCCTTTATAGTCATCGCGATAGCCTTTAATGTCTAACTCAACTACATCAACATGACCTTCCATCTTTTCAAAAGCACTTTGAATACGTTGCGCCAAGTAAACCCCACGGGTCTTAATTCCAACTAATACCATATTATCAATACCTTTATGGCGCTCTAGTATTTCATAGGAGATACGCGTGAGTGCACGAGCTATCTCTTGTTGGTTCAATACTGTTTTTTCCATAGTAACCTCCACTAAAAAAGACTCCTTCCCGCAAGAAAGAGTCTTATAGTTTAATATAAGGGTTATATCTCTTTCCTTGAATGCCTCTCTGGACATTTTTAAAGGTAAGTTCTTCTCTATTAAGATACACCTTACAATAGCGATTGTCAAATAATTATGACTAAGATAAAGTTTTAATACCACTCATTTCACCAAATAGATAATGTTGAAAATATTGCATCTCCGTAAAGATACGCTCCACCGCATCTTCAAACTCATCCGAATCTTCCAACACTTGTGGATCAAGTTCAAGATGCTTTACAAAAACATCCCTAACAAGTTCTCTTACTTCCACTGGTTCCATTGAGTATTCAAGTAACTCAAGCAACGCTTCAATCTCACCACTATACTCATCAAATGGTGCCCCAGCTTGAATTAGGCCACGTGGATCCCACACATTAACAATACCTTCAATTGATTTGTATACGTACATCTTATATAGTTCATAGTATTTCATAAATACCTCCTAGATCTAGTTTAGGTTTAATACTACTAAGAATAACCTAAAATCATTTTATAATAAAGCATTAGTATTTAAATTATAAGTACTAACCCTTATAACAACTACCATCTTCACGATACAGAGATGAATCATTACCTTAGATCACCTCGTACTTCTCTCAGGATTAATCCAGATTATTAACCCACTCATAAGAAATCCCCTCAAATGAGGGGACCTTATCTTATATATATTTACTTAGTGCTGCAATCATTTTTTCTTCAGTATCTACAATACTACCATTTAACTTAATTAAGCCTGCCGTATATAGATTAACATAAGAGAATTGAGATTCAGCAATCTCACTTAATGCCTCTATCTTTTCCTTAACATCATAGCCTTGTTGGCGTGAATCTGTATATAAGCCAATGATCGGGATCCCTGCTTGATAAGCAACGCCAATCTCAGATGCAACACCTGGATCAATAATCAATCCATCTAAAACAGCAACTAACACATCTGATGCTAGTAGAGCATCAGTATCTGCCTTAGCAATCATAAGTGAGTTAGCGTACTGACTCTTATCATTAATGTCCCCTTGTTCCTGCGGTACATATACATCTAAATCCTTATACTCTTTACGAATCATTTCCACTACCCACGCATTATATCGCAACTCCATGTTCGAAAACAATGGACTCGCAAAATATACTTTACTCATTTACTCGTCTCCTTCTTCAACTATCCCCGTCTACTCTCAATATAATCATCTCTAGATTTAAGGCGCGCTTCACGCTCTTTTTTGGTTTCTTCTATATCTGGTAGATTATAAAAAACACCCCTTAATAAGAAGTATATCATGATGAACTTATATATATAACCGAGCACTTCATAATATGAAATCACATCATTATAACGACCTATTAAAAATACCATAATCCCAAACATTATAAAGTAAGATATTCTTTTCATTGTATACCTCCTTTAAGTTTATCGAATCACCTTTAATAAATCCCTTAACTTACTCTCATCAATACCTTCATAAGACCCGTGCTCACTATAAGCATACGATACTTTATCATTTTCTGTACTAATATCTTCAAACCACGTTTTAAATGAGGCATGAACTTGATTAATATTTGACGCTTCAATCAACTTTGCAACATTATCAGCATTAATACCAGCACCCATTAATATTTCAATCTTATCACCATACTTCTCATCTAAATCCTTTAATAACGCTGCTCCTTTAATAACAGAGTCTTCCAAACCACTTGTTAGGATACGATCCACACCACAAGCAATCAGATCTTCAATTGCTTTATAAGGGTCTTTCACCATATCAAAGGCACGATGGAAAACAGCTTCACGACCATAGCCATGACAAAGTTCTACCATTTTTTTAGTTGATTCAACATCTATTTCCAAACTCTCTGTTAAAAATCCAAAGGCCAGTCCATCACTACCGTGTAATATTAAGTACTTAGCATCTAAAAACATTACTTCTTTCTCAGCATCTGAGTAAATAAAGCCCCCACCACGAGGTCTAACCATCGAGGTTATTGGAATCTTTGTAAGCTCCTTTGATTTAACCAGTAGCCCTAAGCTAGGTGTAAGCCCACCTAGATACAAACCATTATTTAGTTCAATACGATCAACATCATATTTTTCACATATTTTAATATCTGCAATATTACCTACACATACTTCTAATATCGGTTTCATATATTTACCTCCATAGCATTAGTATACCAAAATCTCACAAAATTCTTACCTATATCTTTTACTAAAAGAACTGTATAATGTAGGCATTGTGAGAAACGAGGCATTATTTATGAAACAAAAGAAAACACTAAATGTAATAACACTTCTTGCACTGCTTCTAACAAGTGCATATACACTGTACAAAGTAACATCGTTCAATATTCTATCAACGAAGTACTTACTACTTCTTTACGGCGTATTGATGCTATTTATTTTAATAGCACTATTCTTTAGCTTACGAAGTAAAAAATACTATATCAGTATTCTAAATATCCTATTAACTCTAGCTTTAGTATTTGCGAGTGTTAATATCGATAAGTTGCAAGGTGTAGTAGACAAAATGGCAGGTTCAAAAACTGAAACCCATACGATACATATTATCGTAAAGAATACATCTCCACACGAAACATTTGAGGATGTTCAAGACTTAATATTTGGAGCAAATATTAATCTTGACGAAGTGAACATTGAAAAAGCACGTCAACTGATTAAAGAAGAAGAAGAATTTGATATTCATATTAAGCGTTACGAAGACTACACTAGTTTACTCAAAGACTTCTATAGTAATAAATTAGAAGTTCTCTTATTAAGTGAGTCAAATATTGCTTTACTTGATGAGATTGAAGAAAGTTTCGAAGACGATATCAAGATTATTAAATCCTATAGTTATACTGTTGAACTTGAAAAAGTTGATGATCCAAACGTGAGTAGTGAAACCTTTAGTATTTACATAACAGGAATCGATACATCCGGACCAATATCATCAACCTCAAGATCAGATGTAAATATGATTATGACCATCAATCCAGTCAAGAATCAAATATTACTAACCAGTATCCCTCGAGATATTTATGTTGTTTTACATACATCAGGTGGAAAAGATAAGTTATCTCACTCTGGTGTATACGGAGCTATGGAAACCGTTAAAACTGTTCAAGATATGATGGGCATTAATATTGATTACTTCCTTAGAGTGAACTTCTCTTCAGTTGAAAAAGTAGTTGATTCACTTGGCGGAGTAGAAGTAGACTCTCAATTTAGCTTCTCTAGTGGTGGATATAACTTTAAAAAAGGAAAGAATAAGCTAAACGGGAAACAAGCCTTAAGATTTGTGAGGGTAAGAAAAGCATTAAAAGGTGGCGATAATGACCGCGTTAAGAACCAACAGGCATTACTAACTGCCATCTTAAATAAATCAATGTCACCAAGCATTATTAAGAACTATACTTCTTTCTTAAGCAGTATTTCTGATACGTTCCAAACTAATATGCCTTCCCATCAGGTAACTACATTGATTAGAAATCAGATTGATTCAATGCCCAAATGGGAGATCCTTAATTATCAACTAGGTGGTACGATCGCTAAAAGTTATGAAACTTACTCAGTGCCAGGGGTTATGAGAGTTGTGAAGAACTTAGATATGAAGACCCTTGAAAAAGCTAAAGGTTTAATCCAAATGATGGAAGATAACATCGCCATTACTTCGGAGGATACTAAATGATTGCAGAAGTAGAAAAGTTAATCATTGAAGCTGGAGTTCTAATCAAAAAGCTATTACAAGATGATATGCAGATACAATCTAAATCAGATAAAGATTGGGTTACGAATATCGATACGACGATAGAGAAGTTCTTAGTAGATGGCATCAAAGCCATCGATGCTAGTGCTAACTTCTTAACAGAAGAACATACAGTTGAGTTTGAAGGTAAAGAGAACCTATGGATCATTGACCCAATTGATGGAACTACTAATTTAATTCACCAACAAAAAGACTTCGCTATCTCAGTAGCCCGCTATAACATTACAGAGCCTGAATTTGGATTTGTATATGATGTTATGGCCAACAACCTTTACTTTGCTAAAACAGGCTCTGACGCCACTATAAATGGCATACCCTTTGCTAAATCACTAGAACACACTACTTTAAACAATGGCTTACTGTTTGGAGATATTCACCGTCCAAATTTATTTACGACAGGCTATGACCAAGTCATTAGCTCAATAGCAACCTTTAGATTCAAAGGTTCAGCAGCGCTTGAGGTTGTTGATGTAGCACAAGGATTAGGAGCTGCATACGTATTTCCTAGCATTAATATATGGGATGTAGCTGCGGCCTTTATTATACTAAAAGCTGCCGGTGGTACATGGTACTTCGATAATACTATAGAAGGTATCCCCCTTAAAAATGAAAAAAGTGTCATCCTTGCATGTGCTAATGAAGCCATACGCGATGAACTTATTTCCTATCTATAAACTAAAAGACGCCTAGGCGTCTTTTGTCTTAATGAAACTCTTCTATTAAACTCTCTAA
>CAZEQW010000004.1:0-11770 GCA_964514505.1 uncultured Erysipelothrix sp.
AAGAAGCTAAAGACCAAGGTCTAACAGTTAAAGTTTCTAAGTTCCCATTTGGAGCGAACGGACGTGCTTTATCACTTAACCAAACTGAAGGATTTGTTCGTCTAGTAACAGACAAAGATACTGGTTTAGTATTAGGTGGTCAAGTAGCAGGAGTTGGTGCATCTGACTTAATCGGTGAGATTGCTCTAGCTGTTGAGGCGCGTATGATGATTGAAGACTTATCTCTAACAATCCATGCTCACCCAACTCTATCTGAAACAATCATGGATGCTTCTGAAGTATCACTTGGTTTACCAATTCATATTTAATTACAATTAGACAACTCTTAATGGGTTGTCTTTTTTTGTCGAAAAAAAGGTAACCTTAGTTACCTTGTGAATCTCTATATATTTTCTCTAACTTATTAACATTCTCAAATAAATCAAAGCCATGATCGATAAGTGCTTGCTTACCATCTTTTCGTTTATACTTTCTTTCTTCATAAAGTAATTGAGCCCATTCTTTGGGTTCTTTTAATTCTAGGAAGTAAAAGTCATCAATCATCTTACTGTTCTTATCAACTTGATCTGATACTAGACATAGTAGGCCAGAGCATTGTGCTTCTACTAATACATAAGGGAGTCCTTCAAATACTGATGGTAATACAAAGGTATCCATAGCTTGGTAGTAGGGAGCGGTATCTGGTTTCACACCGGCAAACGTTACATTATCTAGTAGGTTAAGTTTTAATAGTTTATCTTTAATATTTGATTCAAGTTCTCCTTCACCAATTAATAGTAAGTGAGCATCTTTATCGAGTTTAATATATTCATTGAAGATATCTACTAAGAAGTCATGATTCTTTTGAAAGTTGAAGCGTCCTATATGACCTAGTATGAATTTATTGCTTAGGTTTAATTCACTTCTTATTTCTTTGCGTACTTTCTTATTATATTCATATCGCTTTGGATCAATTCCATTATTGATGAGAATATAATCGTTGTTAGGGTATAGGAAGTCTCCAGCTTCCTTTGAACAAGCAATAAGATGTGTAGATACCTTTGGTACCTGAGGTATCAGTCTATCCTTTAAGGCAATGGCGGCTTTACTTTCTGTGAAGTGTTTTGAACCATGACTATGGGATATTCTCACCGGGATACCAATATGCTTCATATATCTTAGTACTATAGCGTTAAGGGCGTTCATATGTGCATGAGCAATATCATAGTTCTCATTCTTAATAAGTTTAAGGGTAGTTCTTAAACTGGGTCCATCTATTTTTCTGTCTTTAAGTTCATAAGGAACTCTAAAAATCTTAGAACTTCTTGTGATAACTTCTTTATCATAAGCTCCCTCGCTTCTACCAAAGACTAAGAAATCAATATGATATGTATCCGGTAGAGCATTAAGTACGCTCATCATATAACTCTCTGTTCCAGCTTTATTTAATATACCACCGTGTATAAATAATATTTTAGTTTTCTTCATAGATTTATCCCTCTTTCATATAATATAATACCATACTTCATTAGTCGATTGACAAAGTGAGAGGGATTAAGTAAGATAATAAAAATAGTGAGGTGTAAATATGATCCTACAAGTACAAGGCTTGAAAAAGACGTATGGCAAAGGTAGTGCATCAGTACAGGCTCTTAGAGGTTTAAGTTTTGAAGTTAAACAAGGTAGTTTTACGGTGGTCATGGGTAAGAGTGGTTGTGGTAAGTCAACGCTGCTTCATATACTATCGGGTATCCTTGATCCAAGTGAAGGTCATATATTAATTAATAATGAAGATATGTATGAGATGTCAGATCGTCGTCGTACTCTCTTTCGTAAGCGTGAGATTGGATTTGTGTTCCAATTTTTTAATATCTTTCCAGAGTTAACGATAAAAGAGAATATAATGTTGCCTTTAAGGATCAATAAGCTTGATGTAGATGAGGAACACTATAATACATTGATTAAGGAGTTGGAGTTAGAAACTATGTTGGATCGCTATCCTTCGACTTTAAGTGGCGGGCAACAACAACGTGTGGCAATTGCCAGGGCTCTGATTCATAAACCAAGTATTATTTTTGCGGATGAACCAACAGGTAACCTGGATGAAGAGACCTCTAAAGTTGTAATGGATATATTTAAGAAACTACAGAAGAGTTTAAATCAAACAATAATCTTAGTAACTCATGATGCGGACTTAGTTAAGTATGCTGATCGTGTTATAGAGATGCGCGATGGTTTAATAACTTTGGATGTATAGGTATTTTATGTTTATAGTTAAACTAAGCCTTCAGAGCTTATTAAATAATAAGAAACGAACTTTAACGTTATCTGCCATAATTTCACTTTTAATACTTGCGATTGTAAGTGTTAATTTTTTCAATGTCAGTTCTATATTAAGTGAGCAACATAGACGAAAACTTGATGGTGGTGGTTGGCATTATGCTATGTATGATGGTGAATTTGATGATACGCGGTATTTATTAAAAGTAGGTTCAATGTATCAACTAGAGAGTCCTTATAATATAGGTAGTTTTGATGAGGATATGCTAGAGTTATCATATTTTAATTTCGTTAAGGGAAGAGCGCCAAAGAATAGTCGTGAAATTATTCTTACTTTAGAAGCTGTTCAAAATTTATCTTTGAATTTTGATGTTAACCAAAGTTTGCAGTTAGAGATTGATGGTGTCATGCTAGACTTTACTGTGGTTGGTATTATAAGAGAGTATGAGAATGCTTGGATGGTTGGTAGTAATATTGATTTCATTTTCCCAAGTATTATAACAACAGGCTATATCTCCAATGAGATCTCACAGTTTGCGCTTACTGATAATAAGTATTTATCTAATGAAGATTATGTGGCAAACGTGTTGGTCTTTCCTCAACTTTCAGATCCATCGAGTGAAACGTATCGATATTGGTGGATTCAAGATCAAGCGGCTTTACAAACTCGTACCTTTTTAAGTAATGCTTTGGTGTTATTAGGATTATTTGCGGTATTTACTTTATTTAGATTTACCTCATCATTCTATGAGCAAAAAGTTTTGCTGTTGCGACAACTTGGAATTAATAAAGTCGAGGCTGCTATATATTTATTTATTCATACTCTATATTATGTAGTTTTGTCTATTATTGTGTTTTATCTTAGTTCAACTTTATTAGTAAGTTTGTTTTCATTGAATACAGCAATGCGATATGGAATAGATAACAGTTTACTGTCAAGTTCGATGCGGTTGTTTGTAGTGGGTGTTGCTTTATTGCATTTGATATTAAACTCTAAAGTTATCGTAATGCGTTTGATCGCCAACACAAAGATTTTGACATATAAATCAATAATGATTGGTAGAGTGCTACAATGGACTATGATTTTAATGTTCTATGTGGGTGGGTTTTCGATGATGTTGCCGAGTCTATTAGAAATAAATGATACATTATATCCTACGTATTCTAATTTAGTTAAAAGTCATAGTGATTCATATTCTTATGGTCTGTTGGCTGGTTCTGATATTAATTATGATAAAGATAATGTGTTGGATAGTAATAGGTATATTCCAAAGAGTATATGGACTAAATTTTTGAATCATGAAGATGTGATTGAGTTTGAAAGTCATTTAACACCTACATTTATCTATCACCTTGAAAGTTATCCTTATAATGAGCATGCATTCAAGACGATAGGTATTCGATATATTGATGAGCAAGCAATAAATGAGTTGGTTGCTTCGGGAGTAAATATTACCCCTGACTTTATAGATGGTAAGTCTTTAGTTATGATTGAGAACATTGAAGATGTGGATGCTTATAATAATATACATATAGGTAGTAATATTATTATTAATGAAAAACAAGTATATTCTTTGGATGATTATCGGGTGATTGAAGGGGAAGATGAGTTAAGTAAGTATGAAGGTATATTGGCTAGTGAGGCGTTTTTTGAATCGTATGCCATTGATATAGATCTTAGGACTTCATTTACTTTAAAACTTGATGCTAAGGCTGATGCCAATGCATTTGATTCTTTCTTTAGTCGTAATAATGGTGGTATGAATATTGTTAATCGTCATATGGACCATGATATTTCAATGGCGGATACAAAGGGGCAGTTGATTTTTAGTTTGACGCAATTAGGTCTGTTTTTAGTTGTGTCGATGGTCTTATTGATTAGTGCGTATATAAATGAATTAGTTATTCGAAAGCAGGAGATTGGACTTAAGAAGTTAATAGGTTTCTCTAATACTGAGATTATGGTGCAGTCAACTGGTAAGTATCTTATTGTAGGTTTATTGTCTATTGGACCAGCGATGGCGTTTGGTGTATGGCAATATGTTAGTAAACTCTATAAGAATTACTTGTTGTATTTAGATGCAGGCGATTCCATCGTTCCCTTTAATACATATATGACGGAGTTTGTGAGTAAGTCTTGGGCTTTGATTATAAGTACTGGATTATTCTTGTTGGTGTTTATTGTGATAATCATGGTTGTGATAGGGATTATTTCGTGGGTGTTGATTGCTAGAAATCCATTTGAATTAATTGATGAGAAAGAGTAATGTAAATTATTTCATGAAAACTTGATGTAAAATAGTGTATAATAATGTAAACAGGAGATTTTATATGAAAAGACGAGATGAGATTGCATTAGAATATACTTGGGATCTAACTTCACTATTTGAAAGTGAAGCTTTATTTGAGATGAAACAGGAAGAACTATCTAAGATGGTGTCTTCCTTTTGTGCTTCTTATGACATTGAGTTTGAAAGTAGCAGTGATGTGAATAAGGCATTGGATGCTTTTCATGAGATAAGTGTGTTGATGACACAACTTGGTACGTATGCTTCGTTGCATTTGAATGCGGATCAAAGTAGTGATGTGAATGCTAAGCGAATGGGAGGCATACAGATTCTGTTCTCTGGCTTTAGTAATGACATGAGTTTCTTTGATTCTAAGTTATTGGAGTTAGATGAAGCGTTGTTGAAAAAGGCGGCAGAAGAAAGTGTAGGTAATGCACCCTATATTAAAGATGTACTGCGTGATAAGAAGCAGTATTTGGGTAAAGATAAGGAATCGTTGTTGACGCTTTTATCACCGGTATTGGATTCTAGTTATGGTATCTATAATAAATCAAAGTTAGCGGATCTTAAGTTTCCTGATTTTGAAGTGAATGGAGTTATGTATCCAATGAGTTTTGTATACTATGAGAATGTATTGGAGTTTCATGAAGACAGGGATGTTAGACATGCTGCGTATCATCACTTTAACAAGCATTTACGTGATTATAATAATACGTTTGCTGGGTTGTATCAAACACAGGTATTGAAAGAGAAGGCGTTGGCTGATGCTAGGGGATATGAGAGTGTCATTGATTATCTCTTGCATTCTCAAAAAGTGAGTCGTGATATGTATGATCGTCAGATTGATTTGGTGATGGAACATCTAGCGCCTCATATGAGAAAGTTTGCGAAGTTATTAGGTAGGATTCATGGTATTGATAAGATGAAGTTTGAAGACTTGAAATTGTCTGTAGACTTTGAGTATGAACCTACGATAACTATTGAAGAGAGTAGACAGTATTTACTGGATGCACTGGGTGTGTTGGGTGATGATTATATTGAGATTATCAATCGAGCCTATGATGAGCGTTGGATAGACTTTGAACAGAATATTGGTAAGTCTACGGGGGCCTTCTGTAGTTCGCCATATGGTAATCATCCGTATATCTTAATCAACTGGACGCAAAGGATGCGTGAGGTGTTTGTATTGGCGCATGAAGTGGGTCATGCAGGGCATTTCTATTTAGCGGGTGAGAATAATAAACAGTTTGGTACACGTGCTTCTACTTACTTTGTGGAGGCTCCTTCAACAATGAATGAGTTGTTGGTGGCTGATCATTTAATGAAGATGAGTGATGAACCGCGCTTTAAGCGCTGGGTATTGTCTTCAATGATATCGCGAACGTATTACCATAACTTTGTGACTCACTTACTGGAAGCGGCGTATCAACGTGAGGTATATCGTTTGGTTGATGCTAGAAAGCCGTTGTCTACTAACGTCTTAAATGAGTTAAAACGCGATGTATTGGAAAAATTCTGGGGTGATGCAGTAGAGATAACACCAGGGGCTGAGTTAACTTGGATGAGACAACCACACTACTATATGGGCTTATATCCGTATACGTATAGTGCGGGTCTTACAATAGCAACATTAGCAAGTCAGAAAATAATTAATAAAGAAATGGATATTAGTACTTGGTTAGAGGTGCTTAAAGCAGGTGGGACAATGTCTCCTCTTGAGTTAGCACAGTTAGCGAAAGTTGATATGAGTAGTGATGATGCGATAGTTTCAACCATTGATCGTATTGGAGCGATGATCCAAGAAATCATTGAGTTAACTTAAGCATCTTCATTTGAAGATGCTTATTTAATATATAGATTAGGGAGGATAATTAGATGATAAAGATAAATGATCTTGAGAAGAAGTATTTTGTGGGTAAGCGCGTAGTTGAAGTATTGGATGGCGTTAATGTTGATGTGAATGAGGGTGAGTTTGTGATGATAATGGGTGAGAGTGGTAGTGGTAAATCTACATTTTTAAACTGTATCTCCACATTAGATAGTCCTACTTCTGGTGACATTAGTTTTGAAGGTGCTAACTTGGCTAAAGCTAAGTATCGTGATATTGAAGATATTCGATTGAAGTCTTTTGGGTTTATTTTTCAAGATAACCATATGATTGATGGATTAACTATTTTAGAGAATGTGATTGTATCGAGGCTTCAATACGATAAGGATGCTGCAGTACGTGGGCTTGAGTTGTTAAAGAATCTTAATATTGAACATCTTAAGGATAACTTTCCGCATCAAGTATCAGGTGGTGAGAAGCAAAGGGCAGCCATTGCGCGTGCTTTGATTAATGAACCTAAGTTAATATTTGCGGATGAGCCAACGGCTTCCTTGAACCCTAAAACGGCTCAACAGATTATGGATGATCTAGTTACTTTGAATAAACAGGGTCAAACTATAATAATGGTGACTCACTCCATTAGGATTGCAAGTTATGGAACGCGTCTACTAATCTTAGCGGACCAAAACTTCCAAGAGGATCTTAATATTGAAGGCGAAACATCTGAAGATCGTCGTGTTTTTGTTGAACAACATATTAGTAAGTATTTATAATTGAAACTTAAGTTTAATGTACTGCGATAAAGGAGGGTAGAGAATGAAACAACTATTTAATGGATTGATAAAACCTAAAATAAGAACTGTATATATTTTAATGCTTACAGGTTTGATTGTTATGTTGTCTATTCATACTAGTTTTTCACTTGATGGTTCTGAATTGCAGATTATTAAAAGGTTTGATAAAGCTGGTATTCCTCATGCTAATGTAATCTCAACGATTGATGTTGGGGATATAAGTGATTATGATACGTTGTTTGGTGTGCTTGATTCCTATAAAAGTAAAGGGGTTAGTTATGAGGAAGTTGACTATGCATTTTCCTCTCTTTATAAAAGTGAACATCACCTTGTTGAGATGGGTACTTATTTAAAGGAAAAACCTACCGTATTTAGAAATGGTTTTACTTACGCTTTTGTAAATGATATGAGTCTTTCTAAATCTAAGGTAATTGAAGGTAAGGATTTGGATAAGCTTGGTGCTTATGAAATTGCGCTTCCTATAAGTGCTAAAAGTAGTGGGTTTTCAATGGGTTCAAAGGTTTCAGTAGAGTCCCATGCATCGGTTAATATCAGGGCTTTTAATCCAAAAAACGATCCTATGTATACGTATTCGTATTGTCGCGTGAGTCGCGATGGTAATTGCTATGAATATTTTGATGATACTGTGTCTAAGGTAATTGAGTTAGAAGTGGTTAGTTTTTTTCAAGAAACTAATGTGGATGATTTAATTACGCAATCTGATTTTAATCCAGGTATTGATTTCTTTAAACCGGATGAGGAGTTTGTGGATACTAATTATCTTGTAAGTAAAGACACATTTGATACATTGCAGAAAGATATGGATCTAGGTGTGTCATGGGATGACGCTGTTTTAACGTATATGGAAAGTTTGCCATATTATGATGTGTATCTGACTGAGCAATTTTTATTTGATAATAATGATGAAGATGTGTTTCCAAGCTCAGTTCAAAAACAGATTACTATTAATTACGATAACTTTTCCAGGGAACTTGAAGATGATATTACAAGAGATGTTGATCGACTTCAGATTGCTGGAAATCCTGCTAAAGATTATGGACGTTTTAGACTCAATTCATTAGCTAGTAAGTTAGATAAAGAGCCGATGGTTACTGAGGTTCTAAAAGTGTTATCGACTTATGTTTTAGTGGGTGTATTATTGTCTTCGTTTTACTCCTTTTATATTCACTTTAGAAATCAGATTAAAACCAGTACTAAGGAAATAACTTCTTTACTAATGCAAGGAGTTCGTTGGTGGAAAATATTTTTAACATATGTAGTTGAGCTAGGTTTAATTGTGGCTGTTTCATCAATCTTATTTATTGCTTGTAGTAGGCTACTACAGATGTTTGATGTATCTGAAGTGTTGTTCTCTAATCATAGTAAGATTCTACTGAAGTCTTTTGTGTTTAGTGGTTTATACTTTGTGTTGTTGGTAGGTGTTCTATTTATTTCATTAGTAACGTTTAGGAAAGATGTTTTGCAGAAGTTTAAGCAAGGGGCTCAGACACAAATTAGTTTTGTGACATTAAGTAGCGATCGATTAATTAGAACTTTGTCTATTAAGAGAGTTTCTAAGTATCTATCATCTACGATTGGTTTTGCGTTTAGTATTGCGCTGGTGTTCTGTGTCATCGTCCTCTCGATTACAAGTTCATTTCATCTTCGTAATTTGTATTCTAAGGAAACATTTGGTATTCAGTTTGATTATATGATTACTCATAATAATATTGAGGGTGCTAAGGAGTTGTTTGCGCAAACTAATGAGTACTCTGAAGCGCAAGCTCAAATATATAAGAATGAGGGTATTATGTTTATGGAGCATGATCTTAGAAAAGGTAATTCAAAGTATTATAAGTCAAGTGAGATTGTGTTTGTGAATGAGATAAAAGAGTTTGTGCCACTTGAGAGTGGTACCTATCCTCCATACTGGAAGGATATAAAGGGTGATCCACCTAACTATAGTCAAACAGCTGTAGTAAGTCGGCGTCATTTAGACAGGCGTAATATTGCTAAACAGCAAAGTGATCCAAAAGGGGGCTATCTGTTCTATTATGATAATGAGTATTCTAAGTATGAAACAGCCTTTGAGATATTTGGAACAGTGAATGCACTCTATAATAATGGTTGGGTATTATCAGGATATCAACCGGTTTATGTATCAGAGAATATTCCGATGGAGATTATGTCGTCGCAATATGTTGTTAAGTTGAAAGACGGAATTAGTAATAAGGAGTTTGAGAGTCTTTTAGATACATGGGATATTGACTATCTTCACTATAATCAGTTGATTGATGAGTTTCAGTTAATGAATAATAGTATGAATGAGACGTCCTTAGTGATATCACTGGTCGTTAGTATATTGATGTTTAGCTTACTGTTGATTAACATTGGTGGTTTAAGTGTAAGTGCTAAGTTGGAAGTTGAAGAAGATGATATATTATTTGAAAAGTTGGGATTTAAAAGATCTTTGGTTAAGAAGCTTAATATTTCTGTGATATTACTACGGATTATAGCTTCCATAGTATTTATCTTCATTCTTATTACATTTATTTATCCGCGTTACTTCAATGATCTATTAGGAGCCTTTGGTTTATTTAGTATGCCAGGTTCTATTCTTAAGGGATTTGTGGTCATTTCGTTATTCATATTGATGGGTTTAGTATTGCTGTTTTTGATTATTACGAAGAGAAGAGTTTTTGAAGATTAAGGAGTACTATTATGAGAGTGTTGATTAAAGCGTTAGTTAAACCACGTATTAAGACTGTAATGGTGCTTATGTTTTCTGCTTTAATTGTAGTTATGTCAATTCATACTAATATTTCTTTAAATGGTAATGAGGCAGAGATTATAAGGCAATTGGATAGTACTAATGCGCCGCATGCAACAGTGAGTGTTCTTCCTATTGTAAATGAAGAAGAGGACATGGAATTGTTGTATGGTGTCCTTGATAACTTTGTGTCTTCTGGTCTAAAGTATTCTGCTGAAGATGTTATTTCATTTGAGCAACAAATGCACTTTAATGTTGAAGTTGATAATCATTCTATTGGTTATGGATCATCGGGTGGCAGTGCTTTTGATTTAGATGAGACTAGTGTATTATTAGCAGATAATAAAGGGAGTATTAGTGCGCAATATAGAAGTGTATTGGGTAAGAATATTAATGAGCTTGAAGATGGAGAAGTTGCGATTCCACAATACTTACTAAGTGAGTATGGATTAACGCTAGAGAATGCTATAGGTTCTATAATTGAAGCAAAGCAGAGTCGTACTTTGGGATTTTTATATAGTTTGTCAGAATTTTATGATTCTAATAGACCTGAGTGTACGCAAACTAATCTTAGTGAAGAGTGTAATACATATGGTGATGTTGTTACTTCAAAGGTGATTAAGGTTAAGGTTGCTTCTGTGGTACAGGATTTATCGTATGCGCAAAGTGATGAGTCTAATGATTTTAATGCAAGTATTGACTTCTTTATGCCTGATCGTGACAAGACGCGTAATTATGTTTTTTCAAATGAAAATACCATAGCTGAGTTTGAAAGTTTCTCAGAGGATATTGTGGAAGATGAAAAGGTTAATGTTTTTAACTTCTTCAAGGAGTTTGGTTTAAATGAAGATCATATTTTGATGCGTGATGATAGTTTCTCTGAGATTGTTATGGAAGTAATGGGAAATAAGTATCCCACTAAGAAGTTGATTAATATTAGATTTGATAATTACTCTAAGCAATTAGAAGATAAAGTGGCTGCTGCAGTATCGCGTATTAATATCTCTAAGCCGGGAACGAGTGTTCAACCGGGATTTAGGCTTAATACACTACAGGCTAAAATGGATAAGGAACCAATGGTTACTTCGGTGTTGAAGGTATTATCTAATTATGTGTTATTGGGTGTATTGTTGTCTTCGTTCTACGCTTTCTATATTCATTTTAGAAATCAAATCAGAGTTAGTTCAAAAGAAATTGCGGCACTCATCATGCAAGGGATCCCTTGGATTAGTGTCGTGAGTACTTATTTATTGGAGTTGGCTTTGATTGCTTTGGTTTCTTTGGGGTTGTTTGGAGTGACTTTACTTGGTGCATCATTGATGGGTTTAAGTGTTGTATTATATGCGACAACACCTATATTAATAATTAAAAGTATAGGTTATAGCTTAGTATACTTTGGGATATTAGTATTTGTAGTGGTAGTTAGCTTATTACCGTTTAAGAAGAATATTCTAATGAAGTTCAAAAGAGCGGCTCAAACGCAAATTAGTTTTGTGAAGTTAACTAAAAGTAACTTAGTTAGTAGTATATCTATTAAGAGGCTATTTAAATATATTGCATCCACGGTTGGGTTTGCCTTTAGCATTAGTTTAGTAGGGGCGGTTATTGTTCTTTCTCTGTCTAGTTCATTTCATTTAAAGAATCTGTATTCCAAGGAAACCTTTGGAATGGAGTTTGACTATATGATTCTAGGTGAAATGGAAGATATGCAAGAAATATATGAAGGTACTCTTGATTTTGCAAAGGTTCAGGCACAAGTTTATAAGCGTGAGGATATCTTGTTTATGAATCATGATTTATGGGAGGGTAATAGTCGATACTATAAATCATC
>CAZEQW010000004.1:11870-30894 GCA_964514505.1 uncultured Erysipelothrix sp.
TAATAGAAGTTAGATATCCTCAGTATGTTCTTAATTTGAAAGAGGATGTGGATGATACTGTATTTGAGGCTTATTTAAATGAACATGGGATTGAGTATTTGAAGTATGATTTGCTGTTGTCTGATTTTCAGGTTATGAATAATGCGATGAATGAGCGGGCTTTATTAATATCACTTACAGTGAGTATCTTGATGGGTGTTTTACTATTTATTAATATTAGTGGTTTAGTGATTAGCGTCAATAGTGAAGTAGCATCTGACAATGAGTTAATGCTTAGACTGGGTGTTAAAAATAGTTTGGTGCAGCGTATTAATGTTAGTGTTTATGTATTAAGGATTATAGGTTCGCTTGTAATGCTGGGAGCACTGATTTCGATAGTTTATCCAATCTATTTTAAAGAGTTGTTAGGTGCCTTTGGATTATTTAGTATGCCAGGTTCAATTCTTAAGGGATTTGTGGTGGTATGTAGTACTTTGCTTGCGGTATTGGTAGTTAGCTTTCTTGGATTAAGAAAGCGTAGGAGTTAGTTATGTTGAAGAGGGGTAAGTGAATATGAGGCAGTTGTATAATGCATTAATCAAACCTAAGATTAAGACTGTATATGTATTGATTTTGACGGGTGTTATCGTGATGATGTCAATTCATACTAATGGGTCTTTGAATGGTTCACAGTTGCAGATAATTAGGAAGTTAGATGAGGCGGGTCTTCCGCATGCTCGTGTTAATGTAACTACCGAAGAGACATTAGCCAGTGATTATGATAAGTTGTTTGCAGTTTTGGACTCGTATAAGGACAAAGGTGTTTCTTATGATGCTGTTGACTATGGGTTCTCTAATACGTTTGAATCATTTAATTATAATTTTAGACCGATGGAGTTTAGTGATAGGGGATCATATGCATCTCATGGTGGTCTTTTATATACTGAGTTAAATGAGAATGATGTAGAAACTAATCGTGTTGTTGAAGGTAAGGCACTTGATGCCTTGGGTTTAAATGAGATTGCTTTGCCAGTTGTGTTTAAAGAACATGGTTTTAAACTTGGTGATGAGATTGACTTTGAATCTTTAACAAGGGTATTTGTGTTGGCATTTAATCGGGGCGATAATCCTAAGTTAACGGAAGGGTATTGTCGTATGTATCCTGATTTGGATTGTAATGAGGAGTATCGTGATGAAGTTCATAATAAAGTCAAAGTTAAAGTAGTTAGTTTCTTTGAAGTTAGTGATATTAATGATTTCTTGGTTGATTCAGATTTTAATCCTGCGATTGAGTTTTTTAAGCCTGATCGTGATCGTGAAGTTGTTGGGGCGTTGGTTAGTTCTGATACATTTGCGTATTTAAGTAATGAGCTTAACTCAGGTGGTGAGTGGGTTAATGATTTACGGAGATATTTAAGTGAGTTTCCTTATTTTGATGAAGGTGTCTCAGAATGGTTTGAAGATATGGTGAAGGTTGAGGGGGATGGTGTTGTTGCAGGTCCTGCATCTAAGAGGGTGACTATCTCTTATGCTAATTACTCTCGTAAACTTGAGAATGATCTAATTAAGGATATCGGAAAGATTGATTTGGCTAAGACAAATACAGGTGAAACGGGTCGATTTAGATTAGACTCTCTTTCTTCTAAGTTAGATAAGGAACCGATGGTTACTGAAGTTCTAAAGGTATTATCTACGTATGTATTAATGGGTGTTTTGATTTCTTCTTTCTATTCGTTTTATATTCATTTTAGAAATCAGATTAGAACGAGTTCTAAAGAGATATCGGCTTTATTAATGCAAGGTATTAGTTGGCATAAGATATTGATGGTGTATTTAATGGAGTTAGTGATGATTGCAATTGCTTCATCGATGATATTTACTGGTGTAAGTATTGTAATGTATTTTGCGAATATGTCGGATGTTCTTTATTCAAGCAGTATTAAGTTGTTTGGGCAGTCGTTTATGTATAGTGCATTATATTTTGTGGGCTTGGCTTTAGTGTTGGTTGTGGCCTTGGTTCCATTTAGAAAAGATGTGTTGCAGAAGTTTAAGAAAGCTTCACAGACGCAGTTAAGTATTGTTAAGTTAAGTACTAACGGTTTGATTCGTGAGTTGTCATTGAAACGGGTTGTTAAGTATATTGCGTCTACTGTTGGATTTGCTTTTAGTATAGCGTTGGTTATTTCTATTATAGTCTTATCTGTATCTAGTTCGTATCACTTAAAGAATTTGTATTCGAAGGATACATTTGGAATGCAGTTTGATTATATGGTGACTCATAATGGTGAAGTTAATAGTTCTTTAGGTACTGTTGAGGATTTGTTTGCTAAGACTGGTGAGTACTCTGATGCTCAAGCACAAATTTTTAAGAATGAGGGTGTGTTATTCATGGATCATGACTTGTGGGAAGGTAACTCTGAGTACTATAAGTCTAGTGAGATAGTTTTCGTTAATGAGATTAAGGAGTTTGTGCCACTTGAGAGCGGTGAGTATCCGCCGTATTGGAAGGATTTAAAGGGTGATCCTCCTAATTATGATCAAACGGCTTTGCTAAGTCGTAGGCATTTGGATCGTCGTAATATGTCTAAGAAGCAAAAGGATCCAAAAGCTGGGTATTTGTTTTATTATCCAGATGAGAGTTCTACGTATGAAATGGCATATCAGGTATATGGTACGGTTAATGCTCTTTATAATAATGGATGGGCATTGGCTAGTTATTATCCTATGTATATATCAGAGGGTAATGTAATGCCGGTTATTACTTCTCAGTATGTTCTTAATTTGAAAGATGATGTAGATCGTGTTGTGTTTGAGAAGGTGCTTGATGAGTGGGGTGTGGACTATATTAGTTATGATGTGTTGTTGGCTGAGTTTCAAGCTATGAACAACAGTATGAATGATGTGGCTTTATTGATATCACTGAGTGTTAGTATTTTGATGAGTGTATTACTGTTGATTAATATTGGGGGCTTACGCCTTAGTGTTAAGATGGAGATTAAGGATGATGATACATTGTTTGCGAACATGGGTATTTCTTCTTCTATAATTAACCGGCTTAATGGTTCGGTGATGATTCTTCGTGTCTTGGCTTCAATTGTTTTCTTGTTTATTATTATTGGATTAGTTTACCCTCGTTATTTTAATGACTTGTTAGGGGCCTTTGGGTTGTTTAGTATGCCTGGTTCTATTCTGGTTCCTTTTGTGGTTGGTTCATTAGTTGCGATGGTTTTATTGATAGTTAGTTTCTTTGTGATTACGAAGCGTCGTCCATTTATGAGCAAATAATCCAAAAAACATTTTTCCAAACCTGTGTTTCTTGTGTTATAATACTCAGTGTTTCATAGGAGGAAAAAATGAAAAAATTATTAGTTTTATCGGTAGTTGCATTATTAGCACTTACTGGTTGTGCATCAAATAGTGGATCTAAGTCTACTCCTGAAGATGCATTCAAGAATGCTGTTGCTGCTCAAGCAAAAGGACAAAGTGTTAGCTTTACAGTTGCTTCTGTAATTAAAACAGAGGATGGAGATATTCCATTTGATAACTTTGGTAAAGTAGTTGTAAATGAGTCTGAAAATTTTGATGGAATGGTTAGTGTTAAAGCTGAAGTTGAGGGTAACTATGAAGATTTAGTTATCTACGTTAACGAAGGTAAGTTCTATCTTGAGTTAAATGATGCTAAAACTGTTTTAACTAAAGATGAGTTATTAGCATTGGGTGTTGTTGATTTTACTTTAATCAATACTTTAGTAACTGACTATGATGAAGTTACTTCAAATGAAGGAGTTCATACATATACTAAAGAGAGTACAGATATTGAAGCAGTAAAAGCTTTCTCAACTTATTCTCACTTGAGTACAATGAATGTTAAAGAGGGATCATTGACACAAACTGTAGTTGTCGAGAATGATATGTTAGTTTCTAATACTATCTATATTACAGCAACATATGTTGCAACTGATGGTACTGAGTATCCAGTTACTCAATCAATTGAGTTAAAGTATTCTGCTGATACTAAGTATGACTTGCCTGAGTTCTCAGAGTTTAAATAGTTAATTAAGGACACCTTCGGGTGTTCTTTTTTTGTAACTGCATTGTAAAATGTAACAAGTGTCAATTTGTTTCATGAAACTTATTGCAAAAAAATGTATAATAATGATGAATTGTGTTGACTTTGTGAAAATACCTCTATATAATTAGATTCATACAGATAACAACTGTAAAAATAAATAAGGAGGATATTTCATTTATGAAGAAATTATTACTATTAGTAGTTACCTTGCTTGTTCTTGGAACTTTAACTGCATGTGGCAGTAAAGACAAGGGACCAGCTGGTGAACTAGTTATTGGTACTCCACCACTTAACGGTGACTTCGTTACTGGGTTTAGTAACTCGGCATACGACAGAATGGTTACTGATATGATCGGTGGTTATGCAACTTACGAAACAACGCCAGGAGGAGAATTCGTTCTTAACAAAACGGCTGTTAAAGATGTTGCTACAGAAACTGACGCTGCTGGAAATAAGACATATACATTCACATTGAATGCTGGTCTTAAGTGGTCAGATGGTGAGCCTGTAACGGCTGAAGACTATGTCTTTGGTGTGTTATTGGCAAGTAGCGCTGAGTGGGGTGCAGTTACTCAAGGTCAAAACCTTGGTGGTATAGATTTTGTTGGTTGGGAAGCGTATGCAAAAGGTACATCTGATGTTTTCGCGGGTGTTCATTTATTAGCGGACGATAAGTTCTCTGTTACTTTAACAGCTGAAGAACTTCCTTACTTCTATGAATTTGCTATGGCAACTGTTGGACCATCTCCATTACATGCTTGGGCAAATGGTGCTAAAGTTGAGTCTACAGATGCTGGTGCTAAATTAGTATTTGGTGCAGATCCATTAACTGCTGAAACAGCTGCTTCAGAAGATGCAGTAATCGGTAAAGTATTTGCTTCAATGAAAGAAGTTGCTGATAACATTAATAAGACTGAGCGTTATGCTCCATCAGTGAGTTCAGGACCTTTCAAATTTGTTTCATATGAAAACGAAACAGCTACAGTTGAGTTTAACGAGCATTTTGCTGGTGACTACCGTGGTGAAAAAGCTAAACTTGAACGTGTACTAGTTAAACGTATCAACGAGAAGTTAGACGTTGACTATGTAATTAGTGGTGATATTGATATTACTACAGGTGTTGTTGAAGGTGCGAAGATTCAAAAAGCTAAAGCTAATGAAAACGCTGTATCAATGGTATCTTACCCACGTAGTGGTTATGGATTCCTTTCATTCCATACTGACTTCGGTCCAGTTGCTGAAAAAGAAGTTCGTCATGCTGTTGCGTTTTCAATCGACCGTGACAAGTTCGTTCTAGATATTCTAGAAGGATACGGTAAGATTGTTAATGGTGAATATGGTCTTTCTCAGTGGATGTATATCCAAAAGCAAGCTGAGTTGGATGAGAAATTAACTAACTTTGTTAATAATGCTGAAAAAGCTAATGAATTATTAGATTCTTCTACATACAAGTTTGATAAAGATGGTAAACCATTCGACGCTAGCAAAGCTGGTGAAGGATACTACCGTTATAATGATAAAGGTGAAAAATTAGTTATTAACCATGCTGGTTCTACAAATAACCCAATTACAGACCTTATCGCAACCATGTTAAAGCCAAATCTTGCTGCTGCAGGTATTGAATTTAATATTGATCTACTTGACTTCCAGGCTATGTTAGACTTCTACCAAATGCCAAATACGCAAACTCAAGTACTTGGTGCTCGTAAGTACCATACATTTAACTTAGCATCAACATTTACAGCAGTTTACGATCCATATACTTCACTACACAGTGATTACTTTGGAACTCGTTATAACTCTACTCAGACTAAGAGTCCTGAATTAGATAAATTAATTACGACTATGCGTCGTTTGGATGCTTCTGAAAAAGATGCTTATGCAGATGCTTGGTTAGAATACCAAATCACGTGGAATGACTATTTACCAATGGTTCCTCTATACTCTAATGAGTACTATGATATCTTCAGTTCAAGAGTTAAGAATGTTACGACTTCACCAGTTTATGGTATTGGACGTGCAGCTATTGATGTAACTGTTGAATAATAGTTTCATTTAGGTTACAATATTAGTCAAACAAACAATGTTTTAAATTAAAGGCGGTAGCTCTTGCTATCACCTTTAATTTTCTGTGAAGGAGTAAATTATATGTTTAAGTATATTACAAAAAGAATTATATCTCTTATTCCAGTAGCACTGATTATTTCTGTGTTACTTTTTGGACTGACAAAGAGTATGCCAGGGGATCCAATTGCTAGTTTGGTTCCGTCGGATATTAAAGATCCAATTCAATACCAAGAGGTATATAACAAGATTAAATCAGAATATGGTTATGATAAACCAATTCCTGTTCAGTATGTTCGTTGGGTAGGGCGCCTTTCGAAAGGTGATTTGGGAAATTCTACTACGTTTAGACGCCCAGTTTCACTAGTTATTAAGGAGCCGTTGCGAAACTCAGTTATACTTAACTTGTTTTCAATTTCTCTTTCATTCTTAATTGCTATTCCAGTTGGTATTAGGTCAGCTGTTAAGAGGGGATCTAAGTTTGATAATGCATGGCAGGTAATAACTTTAGTAGGTTTATCTGTACCGACATTCTTTATCTCAATGATTTTAATATTTACGTTTGCGATTAAGTTGAATATATTACCAATTGGTGGTATGCCAAGTAAAGGTAGTGGTGGTTTTGCTTATTTGCTTCGTTATGGTCGTCACTTAGTATTGCCAGTAGCTACATTAACATTTGGTAGTTTAGCAAGTACTACGCGTTATGTTCGTAACGCGATGATTGATGTATTGAATCAAGATTATATTCGTACAGCTCGTTCTAAAGGCTTGTCATCAAAAGTTGTTATCTATAAACATGCATTTAGAAATGCGTTAATTCCTATTGTTACATTGGTAGCGGGATCGCTGGTTGCGGTGTTTGGTGGTTCTATGATCACTGAATCCATCTTTGCGTTTAATGGAATTGGATATATATTACAAAATGCGATTGTGAATAAAGACCACAATATCGTATTAGCTATGAATATGTTCTATGCGATTATTGCTTTATTAGCAAACTTGCTGATGGACTTAGGGTATGCGTTGGTTGACCCGCGTGTTAAATTGGATTAAGGAGTAGAAAATGACAAATAAAGACAATAACAAAAAATCCGTTTTTTCTAGAATTCTTAGTTCAGTGAAAAATTTATTTATCTCTCTATTCGGATTTGGAAAAATGAAAGAGGAAGTGATTGACCATAGTGTTATTCAGAGTCCTCGTACAGTAGCATTAAATAATTTCAAGCGTAATCGTTTGGCAATGGGTGGTCTATTCTTATTTATAATAATGACTACGGTTATCTTAGTAGGTAGCTCAATTGTGCCATTAGACGTTTATGATAATGAAACAGTACTTAGAAATTTAGCTCCGGCTCGTAATTACTTGAAAGTTCCAAAGGCCTTGCAAAAGGCTGGTATTGCTAAGATTGACAATGGTGTTGATTTTGGTGTTGGACTTGATAATGATGGGAAATTACATGTTTGGGGATCAAAAGCAAATGGTGTTAGAAACATTCCTGCTGAAGTTAAAGATGCGCGCATCATTGATGTAGCAGCTGGGGATCGTCATATAATCGCTCTTACGGAAACTAATAAAGTTTATGCGTGGGGGTTAAATAGTTTTAGTCAGGGTGAAATTCCTGCTGAAATGCAATCGTTATTCTTTGCGGATACTCCTGTTGAAGTGTACGCAAACAACTTATATTCAGTAGTACGTACTAAAAACAATAGAGTATACGCTTGGGGTTCTACAATGTCTTCTAGTTTAGACTTAGTTCCTTTAGCTCATCAGGGAGAAATTGCTCAGGTAGCAACTTCAATCACTAATATGATTTTCTTAAGAACTGATGGTACAATTGGCTTTAATGGTCAAAAGGGCACTCAAATCTCTACGTTACCTGAACACTTAACTGATGGCTCATATACATTTGTGGATGTAGCAGCTGGTCAAGAGTATGGGTTGGCACTTGATAGTGAAGGTAAACTTCATGCATGGGGTGCTCGTGATAAACATGGTTTAGGTACGGTTCCTGAAGAGTTACAAGATAAGAAGTTTGTTTCAATTGATGGTGGAAGTTTTAACTTTACAGCTATTGATGTAGATGGTAAAGCATATACTTGGGGAAGCAATAAGTTCTCTCAAGCAACATTACCAAGTAGTTTAGAAGGTGAAGATGTAGCTTATATGAGTTCTTCTTACTATCAAAACTATGCAGTAACTGAAGATGGTAAGTTAACTACATGGGGTCATAAGGGTTTCATGTTTGGATCGGATGACTATGGTCGTGATATTGGAACACGTTTACTTCATGGTGGTCGTATTACAATGTTCGTTGGTGCTATCGCAGTTGCTATTAGTACTATAATCGGGGTTACAGTTGGACTTGTATCTGGTTTCTATGGTGGATTTATTGATAACGTATTGATGCGTATAGCTGAGATTGTTAACTCATTCCCATTCTTACCGTTAGCGATAACTTTGTCTACATTATTAACAGGTCGATTGTCTCAATCACAAAGGTTAATGATGATCATGGTTATTCTAGGAGTGCTCTCTTGGCCAGGGCTTGCGCGTTTAGTGCGTGGTCAAATCTTAGCGGAGCGTGAGAAGGACTTTGTGCTTGCAGCTAAGGCATTGGGTCTTAAAGATGGTAAGATTATCTTGAAACATATTCTTCCAAGTGTTGTTAATATTATTATTGTAAGTATGACATTGAGTTATGCTGGTACACTTCTAACTGAATCGGGACTTTCGTTCCTTGGGTTTGGAGTTGAATTACCACAACCATCATGGGGTAACATGTTAATTGGTTCGCAGGACTCTCGAGTAATCGAAATATACTGGTGGCGTTGGGTGTTCCCAGCGGTTGCAGTATTGTTGGCGGCTTTAAGTGTAAACTTAGTTGGTGATGGTTTACGTGATGCATTAGACCCTAAGTCTAATGAGAAATAGGAATAGTAAGGTGGTAATGAGTTATGTCAGATAAATTATTATTTAAAGTTGAGAATTTACAGAAGTATTTTCCGATAAAGAAATCTTCAGTATTTCAAAGAGAGCAAAAGTATGTTAAGGCTAATAAGGATATTAGTGTTGAGATTTTTCAAGGCGAGACGTTAGGTCTTGTTGGAGAGTCTGGATGTGGTAAGTCTACGTTTGGCCGTACTTTAATTCAATTATATGAAGCTACTGGTGGTTCAGCTATGTACTATGGTGTAAAGATTGATGAGTTTATGCCAGCCTATGTACTTAAGACTGTTAAAAAAATACCAAGTGTGTTTCCTAAATATGAAGCTGATAAGGCTGCTATTGATGCTTTAGAAGCAGCAAAAGTTGGATTAGAGGGTGAAGCATTTAGAATTGCTGAAAACAAGCATATTTTAGCTAATAATGCTTTTGTGGATAAATATAAAAATATCTTTAGATTAGCAGGAGGCCTATTGGTTCATGATGATCTTAAGGTTGTTGAAAGTACTTTAAGTAAGTTCTTCACAGTTCGTGCTGAACAAGCATCGATTCGTGCTGCTAAGGACTTGCTAAATATGCAGGCTAAGTCTATGTTGGATGAAGGTGCTACTAAAAAGATCGAAGCTAAGATTGCTGATTTAGATGTTAAGATTGATGCTTTACAACCAGGAGTTGAAGCTGCAGTTGAAGCTGTAGTTTCTTTAAGTAAGTCTCTTGAAGGTAAAGAAAAGTTTGCTGAGTATGAAGCTAAGCGAGATAATGGAATTGATTTAACGTCGTTAACTGAAGCTGAGATGCGTCGTTTGCGTCAAGATATTCAGATTATATTCCAAGACCCGTATTCATCACTTGATCCTCGTTTAACAGTTGGTCAAATTATTGGTGAAGGTCTTCTTGCTCATAATATTTTTGAAAAAGAAAACGATGAGTATAATGCTTATATTATAGATATTATGGAGAAGTGTGGTCTTGATTCATCATTTATCCATAGATATCCTCACCAGTTCTCTGGTGGGCAACGTCAGCGTATTGGTATTGCTCGTGCGTTGGCTATGCAACCTAATTTTATTGTTTGTGATGAGGCCGTATCGGCATTGGATGTTTCTATTCAATCTCAGGTACTTGAGTTATTAGAGGAACTTAAAGAAGAACACAATTTAACTTACTTATTCATCACGCATGACTTAGGGGTAGTTAAGTATATCTCTGATCGTATTGGTGTTATGTATTTTGGGCATTTAGTTGAGCTTGCTCCAGCGGATCAAATTTTCTCGAATCCTCAGCACCCTTATACTAAGGCGCTGTTGGCTGCTATTCCAAGAACCAATGAGTCTAAAGAGATTCAGAAGCAATTGGATGAGTATTATGCTAAGCAACGTGAAGATGTTAATTATGCTGAAATCTTTGATTTTGGCTTTAATGAAACCAATGAAGTTGATGAAGATTGGTATGAAGTAACGGAAGGTCACTTTGTGGCTTGTCGTTTACTTGATAAGTAAAAACTTGGAAAGAGGAAATTAAAATGAGTATATTAGAAGTTAAGAACCTCCATACCTACTTCGATACCCGTAGAGGTACAGTTAAAGCAGTTCGTGGAGTTACATTCTCAATGCAAGAAGGGCGTACGCTTGGTATTGTTGGTGAGAGTGGTAGTGGTAAGAGTCAGACAGCTATGTCTATCTTAAAGTTATTTGAACCGAATCAGTATATTGCTGAGGGTGAAATTTGGTATAATGGTGAGAAGTTATCAGAGTTTCCTGAAGAAAAGTTGATGCATATTCGTGGTAACGATATTTCAATGATCTTCCAGGAACCTATGACTAGTCTTAACCCTGTGTTTACAGTTGAGTATCAAATTAATGAGGTGTTAATGTTACACCAGGATTTAACAGAAGAGCAAGCTTCTAAGCGTTCTTTAGAGATGTTGCAGGCTGTTAAGATTCCTAATGCTGAAACAGTGTTAAAGAATTATCCTTTCCAGTTATCTGGTGGGATGAGTCAGCGTGTTATGATTGCGATGGCACTTGCGTGTCAGCCTAAGATTTTGATTGCTGATGAGCCTACAACGGCTTTAGACGTTATCATTCAAGCGGAAATCTTGAAGTTAATGAATGACTTGAAGAATGACTTCAATACTTCCATTATCTTTATTACGCATGACTTAGGTGTTATTAATGAAATGGCTGATGATGTTATTGTTATGTATGACGGTAAGATTGTTGAGCAAGCAACTATTGAAGAAATCTTTAATAATGCAAAACATCCTTATACTAAGCGGTTATTAGATGCTTATTTAATGACTGATATCATTACTGATGAAGATCGTAAGTTATTAGGAATGGAAATTAAGGAAGAAGCAGATACATCTTCTGATCCATTTGACTTTGGTTTCTCTGAAACTGGAATCATTGATGAAGACTGGTATGAAGTAACACCGGGTCATTTTGTAGCTTGTCGTTTAAAGTAGTATGAAACGGTTATTTCAACGCTTTAAAGATTCTTGGAAAAAGAAGGAACTTGATCCAGAGATAGAAGTTAATTTTGAGAAAGGTGATATTACTGCTTTAATTATTGCAGCATTTATCACAATAATCCCGGTTGTATTATTACTGTTGGGTGGCGTGTATTTAGTTATACATTTATTATTCTTAAGATAGTCCTAGTGACTATCTTTTTTTTTGGGTATTTATGTTGAAGTGTATCTTAGTTATGATATAATTAGTTAGTCGACTAACTAAAGGGGAATTATGGAAAATCAATTAAGTGTACTATTTAGAAGATTGAATGTAGCACATCGAGTGGTTGTACAAGAATATTTAGATCAATTGGGTCTATATATTGGGCAGCCGCGATTTTTATTTGCGCTTTCAAGAAATCCAGGTATGTCACAGGGTGAGTTAACTAAAGAGTTGAGTCTTAGTAAAGAGACTGTATCTGTAACTGTAAGAAGACTTGAGCAAGCGGGTTACGTTAGACGTGAGATATCGGATAATGATAAGCGTCTTCGTCTTTTGTATCTTAGTGAAAAAGGCGAGAACTTAATGCCTGAGTTAACAGAAAATTTCAATGAAATTAATGAGCGTATGTTTTCGCAGTTAAATGATAGTGAGCAGATTATTTTGAAATCTCTTTATGAGAAGATGATAGTTGGGATAAAAGGGAGTGTGGATATATGAGAATGATGTTTAAGTATTTTAAGAAGGAGATTGGTGTTGCGACCATGGGTGTTTTGTTCGTGGTTGTTGTTGCGTTGACTGAGTTATACCAAATTCAGTTAATGGCGCAAATCATTGATAATGGTATTGCGATTGGGGATTTCAATACTGTTAAGATAGTTGGTTTAAAGATGGTTCTTCTAGCCGTTTTGGGTGCTGTTATTGCGATGATGGGTTTGTATTTTCCATCTGAAGCATCTAATAACTTTGCACTTAGACTGCGTGAAGATGTGTTTGCGAAGATTCAGACGTTTTCTCTTAAGAATATGTCAGCGTTTCAAACCTCTTCTTTGGTTACGCGTTTAACAAACGATATTAACTTCTTGCAAAGAATGGTTATGATGATGTTACGTATGGCAGTTAGGGCTCCAGTTTTCTTAGTAGCTTCTGTCGTGTTAACGTATTTCATTAGTCCAATCTTAGCTGCTGTATTGTTTGTGAGTGTATTTAGTTTGTCAATTGCTTTGGGTTTGGTGATTCGTCAGGGGTTCCCACGTTTTATTAAACTTCAAAAGAAGGTTGATAAGATGAATAGGATTGTTCAAGAGTCTTTGTCTAATATTCGTGTTATTAAGTCATTTGTGCGAGAGCCGTATCAAGACAAGGCTTTCGAAGTTGAAAATAATGAGTTATATGAGGCAAGTGTTGGCGCAAATATATTAATGGTATATATGAGTCCTGCTTTAATGACTGCTATTAACTTTGCGACTGTTGTGGTTGTATATATATCTAGTATATTGATTGTTGATTTGCAGACGCTTCAAATAGGTGAATTGGTTGTTGTTATTTCTTATCTTCGCTTTACGATGTTCTCCATGATGATGTTATCGAATGTGTTGATGATGTTGTCGCGCTCTAAGGCTTCGTTTGAGCGTGTTATTGAAGTGTTGAAGACTGATGTTGATATTGAGAATGTAAACGATGCAGTTGTGTTAGATGAGTCTGTTGGTAAAATCGTATTTGATAATGTTTCATTCTCATATTTCTCTGATAATGAGAATATATTAGAGGATATAAATTTTACCATTGAGCCAGGTGATCATATTGGTATAATTGGATCTACTGGTAGTGGTAAAACAACTTTAGTTAATCTGTTGGTTAGATTGATCGATGTGACTAAAGGTAAGATTACTTATGATGGTGTTGATATACGGGAGTTAGATATACCGTTCTTGCGTTCTCAGTTTGGTTTTGTGCCTCAAAAAAACGTATTGTTTACAGGTACTATTAAGGAAAACTTAATGCTTGGTAATGAATTTGCTGATATGGATTTATTGGAACGCGCTACGAAGGCTGCTTCAATAAATAGTTTTATACACGAGAACAAGGATAAATATGAGGCGCGTGTTCTTCAAGGTGGGTCAAACTTCTCGGGCGGTCAGCGTCAAAGATTGTGTATTGCGCGTGCTTTAATTACTAATCCTAAGGTATTGGTGTTGGATGATAGTACTTCGGCATTGGATGCTGCAACTGAGTCATCTGTTAAAGCGGCTCTAGCTGAGTTATATTCTGATATTACTATAATTAGTATTGCTCAGAAGATATCTTCAGTCGCTCACTCTGATAAAATTATTGTAATGGATCAAGGTAAGATTGTGGGATTTGGAGTTCATGATGATTTATTAGTTAACTCGCCTGTTTATAAAGAAATTTATGATTCGCAAATGAGAAAGGGGGAGTTAGAATGAGACGTCGTGTAGGGGCTGATGCTAGGCCAAGAGATCAAAAGAAAACTCTGCTTCGTTTGTTGAAGTATTTAGGAGAGTCTAAGACTACTTTATTGTTTGTAATCATCGCTAGTGTAATTGCGACATTAGCTGGATTATATGGTTCGTATGCTGTTAAGCCGTTGATTGATATTATTGAGAGTGGATTTTTAGGAACATTGTCGCGTAGTGAAATGCAAACCAATCTAGTGTTTCAATTGAGTGTTTTAGCAGTAGTGTTTATTTTAGAGATTGGCATGACTTTGTTTGCTTCTCGTTTGATGGTTATTATTTCTCAGAAGACTGTTGAAACTATTAGAAAAGATATGTATGAGAGAATGCTGCGTCTTGAGGTTAAGTTTCATGATCGTAATTCTCATGGTGATTTAATGTCTCGTTTTACTAATGATATTGATTTAGTTGGAGAGGGATTAAATACGGCTGCTGCTTCAATTGTAATTAATCTATTTACTTTATTAGGTACGGTAATTGTCATGGTTAGTATTAATCCGTTATTGTCTGTAGTAACAATGATTATTTTGCCACTTCTTTCTTTATTGGCTAATTGGGTAGTTCGTAAGTCTCGTATTTACTCTAAGCGTCAACAGAATTCATTGGGCGTTCTTAATGGTTATATTGAGGAATCAATGGAGGGTCAAATGGTGTTGCAGTTGTTTAATCATGAAGCCCAGGCTCAAGAGAAGTTTGATGATTTAAATAAGGTTTATCGTAAGAATTCGCAATGGGCACAGATTACTTCAATCATGATTTATCCTTTGATGCAAAATCTTAATACAATATCATATGCGATTATTGGAGTTGTAGGAGGTTATTTATCTATCATTGGTAAGTTATCTATTGGGTCATTGAGTGCATATGTTAATATGACGCGTACTCAAGGGAAACCAATTAATGAGATTTCTCAGCAGTTTACAATCTTACAAGCTGCGCTGGCTTCAGCTGAGCGTATCTTTGAGTTGTTAGATTGGGATGAGGAGTCTATATTAGAGAGTGATGTTATGCTTGATAATATAGAAGGGTCTGTTCGATTTGAGAATGTTGATTTCTCTTATAATGCTGGTGTGCCTGTACTGAAGGATGTCTCATTTTGGGCTAAGCCGGGTCAAAAGATTGCATTTGTTGGATCAACAGGTGCAGGTAAAACAACCATTACTAATTTAATTACGCGTTTCTATGATATTGATGCGGGTAAGATCTTGATTGATGATTATGACATTAGTGAAATTAATCGTTTGAGTCTTCGTAAGAATATTTCAATGGTTCTTCAGGATACGCATTTGTTTACAGGTTCTATAATGGAGAATATTCGATATGGTAATTTAGAGGCAAGTGATGAAGAGTGTATTGAGGCAGCTAAGTTATCTAATGCGCATCATTTCATAATGCAACTTGAGCATGGTTATGACACAGTTATCTCTGGCTCTGGTGATAGTTTATCGCAGGGTCAGCAGCAGTTGTTGAACATTGCGCGTGCTGCGGTTGCTAACCCTAAGATTCTTATCTTGGATGAGGCAACAAGTTCGATTGATACGCGTACTGAGTCTTTGATTGAAGTGGGTATGGATCGTTTAATGGAAGGGAGAACTACGTTTGTTATTGCGCATAGGCTCTCTACCGTTAGAAATGCTGATGCTATTATTGTAATGGAGAAGGGTGAGATTATTGAGCGTGGTAGTCATGATGATTTGCTTGAACTTGATGGTCGTTATGCTTCGCTTTATACAGGTCAATCTGAGCTTACGTAAGCACTGTTGTTAACAGTGCTTTTTCTATAGTATAATAAGTAGGTAGGAGGACATACTTATGAATATTGAGTACATTAATAATAATGGTTATGTAGTTGAAACTGATCGAGCTACTTATGTCTTTGATTTTGTTGAGGGGAATTTATCTGGGCATTATTTGCGTCGTGATAAGCCTTTGTTGTTTGTAGTTTCTAAGGATGATCCAATGTATTTTTCGCAAAGTGTCTTGTCTTATGATAAGACAACTATATTCTCTAATGATTTTGAACTAGCTCCCTATCGTAAAGTATTTAAAATGGATGTTAATGAGAATATTCATTTTGGCTTTGCGCAAATATTTAGTTTTGATTCTGGTAATGGTGGGCTGTCTTATTTGATTAAAGAAGGAGATACTTCTATTTTCTATGGTGGAAGTATGGGGATATCTCAGCGTTCCAGTACTAAGTCGTATGAAGTTTTAAAGAGTAATTTTATTGATGCAATGAGTCCAGTGATGGCTCATGGACCAGTAGATGTGCTAATCTTTGCTGTTAACCCTAAAAATCAGCATGATTATGATGAAGGGGCGCGTTATGCTATCGTGGGACTTGGCCCCAAGGTTTTCTTTCCAATTAGATTTGGAGACCATCGTGATATAAGTAGGTTTGTCGATTGGTCTGAAAAGATGGATAAAACAAAGTTTTATATCCCACGTCATGATAATAGAAAGTATGAAGGTGTTTTGTGAACGGAGTTATATTTGATTTAGATGGTACGTTATTGGATACTTTAGCGGACCTTGGTAATAGTGTTAATACTGTTTTAAAGGCAAGGGGATTTGACGAGCATCCAATGGATGCATATCGTAGGTTTGTTGGTAATGGTGTTCATAAGTTGGTGGAACGCGCATTTCCAGTTGGTTATGAGGATGTTGATGGTGCTTTTGAAGAGTTTTTAGTTGTGTATCGAAATAATTTGACGTCGATGTCTAAGCCATATGATGGCATTTTGGAGTTGTTAGATTCTTTAGTGAGTCGTGGTGTTAAGGTAGCGATTGCTACGAATAAGGCACAGGATTTAACGGATCTTATGGTTCCAGTGTTTTTTGGTCACGTTGAGTTTGTGGATGTTATTGGTGATCGTTTTGATGGTTTGAGAAAGCCTAACCCACATTATCCTTTAGTTATTAAAGAGAAGATGAATGTTGAAAATATTTATTTTGTGGGTGATAGTGATGTTGATATAATAACTGCCCTTAATGCTAACATGATACCTGTTGGTGTATCGTGGGGCTTTAGGAGTGTTCGTGAGTTGAATGAAGCTGGAGCTTCATTCATTCTTAAAAAAGCAGAAGACTTATTGGATTATATGAAAATATAGTCTTTAAATATGATATTATTAACGTATATGTTTAAGGAGAGAGTGAAATGAGGCTTTATCAAGATTTAATCTATGTATGTGGCCATAGGTATCCGGATACGGATTCAATTGTTTCAGCAATTGCTTATGCTCACTTAAAGAATATTCAGGGAATTAATGCAGTTGCGTGTCGTCTTGGTAATGTGAATGACGAGACTAAATATTTATTAGAGCGTTTTGATACTAGCACACCAATATTGCTAAAGGATGCTCGTGCTACGCTTGAAGAAATTGAAATGGATGATGTTCAAACAGTTAGCTTGAACACAACTATTCGAGAAGCACTCGATATTATGTCGAAAAAATCTAAGCAAACTTTGGCAGTTGTTAATGAGAAAAACCAATTGTTGGGTATAATAACAAACTCTAATTTAAGTTATGTTGCTGTTGGTGATACTGCACGTGGTATTGAAATGTTAAGTCGTACTTCTGTTGAAGCAATAGCTAAGACAATAGAGGGTAAGATAGTTTATGCTCCTTTAGATTTTTCTTTTAATGGTAAAGTTAGTATTGCTGCCATTGCATCAACGCGTCTTAAAAATTATGAATTAAAAAATCGTTTAGTTATATTGGGCAATGATGTGGATGCACAGGTTCAAGCCATTGAAAAAGGTGCTTCTTGTATTGTTACAGTATGGACAGATAGTATTGCTCCACAGGTTGTTGAATTAGCTAAGGAGTATGGTTGTGCAATCATTATGTCGTCTTTGGGTACATTAAATACGTCGCGTTATCTATATTTTTCTCCATCTGTGCTTGAGGTAATGAGCAGTGATGTCATTTCATTTAATAAAAGTGACTATGTTGAGGAAGTAGGTAAGCGTATGTTGAAGACACGCTATCGTTCTTATCCAGTATTGGATGATCAAAATAGAATATATGGATTTGTTTCTCGATTCCATGTCTTAAATCGTCGTAATAAACGCTTAGTTTTAGTTGATCATAATGAGTATTCTCAAAGTGTTCAAGGGATTGAAGAAGCGGAAGTAATTGAGGTTATTGATCACCATAGAATAGGTGATTTAAGTACTACGCGTCCAATCAACTTTAGAAACGAAGTAATAGGATCAACTGCTTCGATTATTACTAAGATGTATCGTGAGCAAGGTGTTGAGATTCCAAAGGATATCGCGGGGCTATTGCTATCAGCAATGATTTCCGATATGCTAAATTTTAAATCTCCTACAACCACGCAACAAGATATTGAACTAGGAAAATATTTATCTGAGATTAGTGGTGAGGATATAGAGAAGTTAGCAAAGGATATCTTTGAGGTTACTTCTAGTTTTAAAAAGAAAACTACTGAAGAAATTATAAAACAAGACACTAAGAAGTTTACTATTAATGGTCAACGTGTAATGGTATCTCAGGTAGTTGTATATGAATTTAGTGAAGTTAGAAAGATTATGGATGACTTCCATAGAGGCATGGATGAGTTTGCTAAGGTTCGTATGTTGGATCTATTGGTAGTTGTATTCACGAGTATCTCTGATAATGGATCTATAATATTAGGAGCTGGTAAACTTAAGGATGCAGTAGCTGAGGCCTTTCCTAATAAGGATGGGGAACGTTTTTCTTTCTTTGAGGATGTTGTTTCTCGTAAGAATCAGATTATCCCACGGTTATCTACTGCAATTCAACAAGCGCTGTAATCTCCATTTATGCAATTCAGTTAATGATAAAAAGAACTATTTCATTCGAAAATCGTTCTTTTTCATGTTTCATAAGAATACACATGGTATATGTGAACACTTTCACCAATGAATTCTAAATATAATTGAAAAAAATTTAGATTTCAATTATACTTAGAATTGAAATGACAAATATGAGGAAGATTGATGAAAGTTTACATTAAAAAAAATAAAGATGGGATGACT
>CAZEQW010000005.1:0-4797 GCA_964514505.1 uncultured Erysipelothrix sp.
TATATGATAGTAAACAAAAAGAATGTACCCGTAGTTGAGTTCATTCTTAAGTTAAGACATAGTGTTAAAGATGATTTATATCATTATTTAACAGAATCATAGTAGTCATATAATGGTTGGATAAGAGCAACATCGGCTGGTAACCAGTTAATGTCGTGTAGCTCATCCCTTGATACCCACTTTAATTTTGAATGTTCAGTTAGAGTGGGTTTTCCTTTAACAATATCACAAACGTAGACGTGCATAATGAGTGTGAAGGTGGGATAGTCGTGTTTAATGGTAGTTAAGAAAGTATGAGGGTCTATAGTAAACATTAGTTCTTCCTGAATTTCTCGAATGAGAGCTTCTTTATGAGTTTCTCCTTGTTCTATTTTACCGCCTGGAACTTCCCATTGTCCTTTATACTCACCATCGTTTCTTTGTGTGATTAAAAATCTATTATTGTGAAATGTAGCTGCTGCTACAACAGTTATTGTTTTCAAATATATACTCCTTGTCTATTAATTACATTATACAGATCAAGGAGTTTTTATCAAAGTATTAAAAAACCTTTCGGTTAAGAAAGGTTTAGGTTGATTAGTCTCTTAATGGTTTAAGAGCTGTTCCCCAAGCAACAACTTGGTCTAACATACCATCGATGTTTGCTTGGTGGTAGTCAGCTGGCTTGAAGATGCTGAAGTTTTCGAAGTCTGCCATAAATGAGAATGTTACGGCTGTTCTTACTGTAGCTACTTGTAGTTCAGCTAGGATTAAGCGCATGTTTTCGTGTGCTCTTGTTCCTCCTAGAGATCCGTATCCAACAAATCCTGCAGCTTTATTAGCTGTTTCTCCTTGGATATAGTCTGTTGCGTTCTTTAGTGCTCCCCCTAGTGCGTGGTTGTATTCGGGTGTAATGAATACATAAGCATCAAATTCAGCTAGTTTATTTTTCCAAGCAACAATGTCAGCGCCTTGTGCTTCTGTTGTGTGCTTTGAACCTAATAGAGGAAGGTCATAGTCTGCTAAGTCTACTAGTTCGTAGTTTGCGTCGTTACGTAAGTTAGCTTTTTCTAGTATGTATTCTGCTACTTGATTTCCGTTTCTTCCTTCTCTAACACTTCCTTGGATAATACCAATATTTAATTTACTCATCTAAATGTCCTCTTTTCTATAGTTTTGTAGGTTTTTGACCTTACAGTTGTAACTATATCGTTTGGCAGGGGTATTGTCAACGAAGTTGCTCGTGTATTAGTATTTACTTCTAAAATAGAAGTGATATAATGATTATAGTAAGTAGGTGAAGTTATGGAAACTGCAAAGTGCCCTTATTTTGAAGAGGGTGTTGATATTATTAGTCAACGGTGGGTAGCATTGATTGTTTATAATTTATTGGATGGATCAAAAAGATTTAATCAATTGGAGGAATCGATTGGTATTAGTGCGAGTGTTTTGTCTGAACGTTTGAAATTTTTAGAAAAGAAGTTGATATTGAAGCGTGTTGTTTATCCTGAGACTCCAGTTAGGATTGAGTATGAGTTAACGGATATGGGAGTGGCTTTGGGTCCTGTGTTTGATTCTTTGATGACATGGTCTGATGAGTATATAAAGTAAAAAGAGCCAGGTGGCTCTTTTGTTTTATATAAATATTCCTTCTGCTTTTTTAATGATGTTTGATTGTGGTTCAGGGTCTTTATACTGAGATGCGACTATTGGTTTATTAGCTTCAAGAGATTTTTGTACATCGATTATCCTTTGGTTTCTTGAACCCCTGAATAAAGTAGCGATTGATCGTTCGGCTAGTATAAATCTTCCGTCTATTAAGATATCTAGTGTTCCTAATAGTTTGCGAACATATGGATCACGATGTTTTAGAAGAGCATCCATTGTATATCCTGTGTATGACCAAAGGCTGTAGTTGTTTTCTTTAAGAACTTTAGCTATCTTATAGAGTGCTTTAGCCTGTATCATGGGTTCTCCACCTGAGAAGGTAACTTTTTTTAAATCTCTAGCTAGTATATCTTCAATAACAACGTCTATGTCAAGGATTGTCCCACCATCATATGGTATTGATGCCTGATTGTGGCATCCTGGGCAATTATGGGGGCAACCTTGGGTAAATACTACAGTTCTTAACCCTTCTCCATCTACGATGCTATCATGTATTAAGGAGGCTAATCGTATACTCATAGTGAGTGTTTAACTCTAGATTGTTCTTCAGATCGTTTTGCGTCGTTGAAGCGATCTAATGTACCAACTAAATAACCTGTGATTCGTCTAATTCTTTCAAAGCTCATATGATGATCTGCTTCGGTTCTACCACATTGTGGACAAACATCATTAATAATACCTGTATAACCACAGATAGGATCTCTATCTACTGGGTGGTTAATAGCGCCATAACCAATATTATTTGCATGCATCTTTCGAACAACTTCTTCGAATGCGTCTAAGTTCTTGGTTGTATCTCCGTCTAACTCAACATACGTTATATGTCCAGCATTAGTTAGGGCATGGTATGGGCCTTCAAGTTCTAGTTTTCTATCAATTGAAATATCATAATAAACAGGAATATGGAATGAATTAGTGTAGTAATCTCTATCAGTTACACCATCTATCTTTCCGTAGATAGAACGATCAATAGCCACAAATCTTCCTGATAATCCTTCGGCAGGAGTGGCGATTACTGTAAAGTTTAGGTTATATTCTTGTGCATATTCATCGGCTATATCACGCATGAAAGTGATAATTCTTAAACCTAGTTCTTGAGCTTCTTTACTTTCGCCGTGGTGTTCTCCTATTAATGCTTTAAGGCTCTCGGCCAGTCCGATGAAACCAAATGTTAGGGAGCCATGTTGTAGAACACGACGAAGGTTTTCTCTTGGTTTTAATGTGTCTGAATTCTTCCAAACACCTTGTCCAAGTAAGAACTTGAAGTTGCTAGTGCTCATATTACATTGAAGTTCAAAACGTTCAAGTAGTTGATCTTTAACAAGTTCCATTAAGTCTCTTAACTCATTGAAGTAACCATCGATATCTGGTGTTTCATTGTTTATGATACCGTGTTTGATACCTAATCTAACTAAGTTAATTGAAGTGAAGCTTAAGTTACCGCGTCCTTCAACAACTTCATTATCTGGGTCGGTAACATCGCCCATAACTCTAGTTCTACATCCCATATACGTACATTCTGTTTCGTATCGTCCTTCTTTATAATATTGAAGGTTGAATGGTGAATCAATGAATGAGAAGTTAGGGAATAATCGTTTTGATGAAGCTCGAATAGCTAGTTTAAAGAGATCGTAGCTTGGGTCTTCTGGGTTGAAGTTAACACCTTCTTTTACTTTGAAAATCGAGATTGGGAAGATTGGTGTTTCTCCTTTACCAAGTCCACTTTCCAATGCTAATAAGTAATTTTTGATGACCATTCTTCCCTCTGCGGATAAGTCTGTACCAAAGTTTATTGAACTAAAAGGAACTTGTGCACCAGCACGTGAGTGCATTGTGTTTAAGTTATGAATGAAAGCTTCCATGGCTTGGTATGTGATACGATCGGTCATCAATAGTGCTTTTTCATAGGCCTTTTCAATAATCTTATTTGATTCTTCATTCTTACCTAAAGTATGTAGATCATCTAATGTAAGATCGATGCTTTTGAATGCATCTACTTTCTTAGCAATCTTATCCATATCATTGATAGGTAATAAGTCACTAATATCTAAGAAATCATAAATTCTTTGTTTGAACTGCTTCTTGAATGTATAAAGTACACCAGGTGCCATATAGTAATCGAAGGCTGGAATACTTTGTCCGCCGTGTTGGTCGTTTTGATTTGATTGAATTGCGATTGCGGCCAAGGCTGTGTAGGACATGATGTCTCTAGGACTTCTTAAGTGTCCATGCCCAGTTGAAAATCCATTCTCAAATAATTTAGCTAAGTTGATTTGTTGGCACGTAGTAGTTCCCATTGGCAAGAAGTCCATATCATGAATATGAATTTGACCAGAGTCGTGGGCTTGGTAGAAGTTCTCTGACATTTGATATGCTTTGGCATATTCCTTTGATACTGTAGAACCAAATTGCAACATCATTCCCATCGGGGAGTTTCCATCTACGTTGGCGTTTTCTCTTTTTGCATCATCATCAATTGATTCCTTTTGGTTTAGTTTTTCGATCGCTTTTAAGAATTTATGTTGTTTAGAGATAAAAATCTTGCGTGACTCATTTCTTCGTTGACGATATGATGAAAAAGACTCATAGACATCAATATAGTTTTGGCGCAAAAGCTCACGTTCAATTAAGTCTTGAATATGTTCAATTGAGATGAACTGCTCTTGTTTAGCACTCTCTTCAATTGTTTCAAGTACAGCATTATATACATTATTAACATCAGTACCATCGTATTTTCTAGATTCAAGTGAATCAAATCCTTTTTTTATAGCCACTGCTATTTTTTCGCCGTTAAACTTTGATTTTTGATTATCGCGCTTTAAGATAATCAGGTTGTCTATGTTGCTCATATTATTTTCTCCTTATGTCTTTGTATATAAAGAGTAAGCCTTGGACGGGTTATAATCAAGAATGTAAGCAATGAAACTAATTTGTGAACACACTTCACAAGTATAAACGCTAATTTTTTATCGTTTATCATTAACATGTGTTATAATGGTCGTAGGTGATGAAAATGATAGTAGTAAGATTAGATCGTGTTTTAGCCGATCGAAAGATGACTTTGAAGGAGTTGTCAGAGCGCACAGGAATATCTGATGTTAATTTGTCGAGACTAAAAAACGGACACATTAAAGCAATCCGTTTTAGTAC
>CAZEQW010000005.1:4897-27906 GCA_964514505.1 uncultured Erysipelothrix sp.
TTTGAGTAGTATGAAATTATCATGTATTACTTGAAGGCTTTCTTTATGCCAGTTATATGCTTCTGTGTAGGCAGCTTGTGTGGCGATAAATCCTAGTGCATTTGGGTCGTGTATACCACTATATTTATGAAAGCTAATAACATCTGATCTGGTTTTCTTGCTTGGAATAAAAATATTAGCGGTTTGTAATCCAGCTAAGTTAAATGTTTTACTCGCAGATGTACATAAAATACAGTCTTTATCTATATGTCTAAATGATGTGAATGTATTATCGCTTAAGATTATGTCAGAGTGAATTTCATCACTAATCACTAAGACTCCATGTTTTTTTGTGATAGTATGTAGCTTTTCTAGCTCTTTTTTAGTCCAAACTCTTCCTACTGGGTTATGGGGATTACATAGGATCATTAGCTTACATTTTGAGTTGGATAATGCGGTATCAATAGCTTTGTAATCCATTGCATATGTATCCTTATATATTAATGGGACATCTAAGGGTACTCTATCCATTGATGTAGGTGCACTAAAGAAGTGAGAGTAGACTGGAGAGGTAATTAATATTTCATCCCCTGGTTTAGTAAGGACATGAATCAGTGCATGAAGTGCACTAATGACACCGTTTGTTAGTACGATCTCTTTCTGATTTAAATCTAGATTTTGAGTATTCTTGAACCAGTATAAAACACTATCATAATAATCTTGGTTCGGATTTGAGTAACCAAGTGGTTGTGTTTGTATATAGTGAGTGAGAGCATCTACTATTTCCGGAGCAGTTTCAAACTCCATATCTGCCACGGTAAGTGGAATAAAACTCGCGTTCTTATTGTGATTATACATTAAGTTCCATTTAATACTTTGGCCATTTCTTTCGGTCTGAGTAGTCTTAAAGTTATATTTCATATGAAATTCTCCTTGCATATTTGTATTATAGCAAGTTAGTTGTGTTATAATCAAAGTACTTTGTTGTAATATATAATAAAGTTTGATAAAATTACAGTGTTGAATTGAAAGGCATGATAGTATGAAAACGGTTTTATTAATTGTATCAGGGGTATTAATTATCCTGTCCCTTCTTCAAGGTGGTAAATCAGAGGGATTTACTGGTGCCTTTACAGGAAGCTCTGGACTAAATTTATTTGCGAACACTAAAGAACGTGGCGCAGAGAAAGTAATTTCAAATCTTACTATGGTATTTGGGATTCTTTACTTTGTACTTGTTATTTTAGTATTGGTTGCGAGATAAATACGATACACTAAACCGCTTAAAGCGGTTTTTATTTTATAAAGAGGTAAGATGATTGAATAAAAATTATGAAGCAGTTAAGGACTTTCTGGTTAAAAAAGTCCTCCAGCAAAATATTAGTACACTGATTCCATTATTGATGGATGCAGTGTCTTTAAGTGTGAAAGAAATTAATGAAGCATTGGAGTTGCTGGAAGAAGAACGCGTGATTGTTATGGCGGATGATATGGTATATGTGATTGATGATATTCATTATTTAATTGGTATTATTCGCGTAATTCGTGGAAAGTTTGCTTTTGTGGGTGAAGGGGACAGTTCTGTTTATATTGGAATTGAAGACTTTGCGGATGCTTTAGATGGAGATGAGGTTTTAATCCATGTTGAACATGCGGATGAGACTAAAGGGAAAGTTATTAGTGTTCTAAAGCGGGTAAAGGAATATGTACTGGGTACAATGGTTCAAACTAGAAGTGGTTTGGAGTTTGTTAGTTATGATCGTAAGATACCTAATAAAATTATCTTTGACCCAAATAATCAGCGAGTTGAGGTTGATCAACGTATCATCGCTAAGATTGATAGTGTGCGTCATGGTATTTTATATGTTAGTTTACAATCTGTACTGGGGATGGTTGATGAACCGGGTATCGATGTTCTATCGGTATTATTTAGTCATGATTTAGAAACTGAGTTTAATAAAGAGACGTTGGATGAAGCTGCTGGGTTTGCTGAAAGTATAAGTTTGGATGATATAAAAGGTCGTATTGATCACAGAGATCAAAATGCTATTACCATTGATGGTGAGGATGCTAAAGACTTAGATGATGCTATTTATTTAGAAATGTTAAATGATGGTTATCGTTTGTATGTCCATATTGCGGATGTCTCTTATTATGTTCGTGCCGGTAGCGCTATTGATTTAAGTGCGCAATCTCGTACTTCATCTATCTATATGGTAGATAGAGTTGTACCAATGTTACCAAAGGAGTTATCAAATGGTTTATGCTCTCTTCATCCTGGAGTTGATCGCTTAGTTCTAACTTGTAAGATGGATATTGATTCAAAGGGAGATATTTATAATTATGAAGTATATCCTGCGGTGATTAACTCTAAGAGAAGAATGAGTTATAATGAGGTAAATGATAGTGAAGAGTTTGGTAGTGACACCGAAATGATTCTTCAAATGAAAGCTTGTGCTGCTATACTCCATGAGAAGCGAAGTAAGAAAGGCTCTATCAATTTTGATAGTGATGAGAGTCACTTTATCGTGGATGCAAGTGGTAAGGTATTGGACATCGTTGCGCGTGAGCAACGGGAAGCTGAAAGCATGATTGAAGCATTCATGGTTAGTGCTAATGAAAGTATTGCTAAGTATGTAAGGTACTTAGAGATACCTAGTTTATACCGTGTCCATGAGAAACCTGATTTGGATAAGATGAAAGCCTTGTCGCATATGTTGTTGATTATGGGTTATCGTATGAAAGGTAACTTAAGTGATGTACATCCGGTGATGTTACAGCGTGCTCTTAAACACTTTGAGAAAGATGAATCTTTGGGTGTAGTTTCTAGGTTGATGCTAAGATCAATGAAGAAAGCACGTTATGATATTCATCCTTTAGGACACTTTGGATTAGCGCTTGAAGATTATGCTCATTTCACAGCTCCAATTCGTCGCTATTCGGATTTATTATTACATCGTAGTTTACATAAATATATATTTAAACATAACTTTAAGGACTTGGATGAGGATTTACTTACTTATGAAAGTGAGGCAGCTCATATCTCAGATGTTGAACGATCCATATTGGAAGCTGAGCGTGAAGTAGAGAAGATGAAGAAAGCTGAATTCATGAGTGATAAAGTAGGCGATAAGTATGAAGGTATCGTTGCTGGATTCAGTAACTTTGGGATGTATGTTGAGTTACCAAATACGGTTGAAGGTGTTGTACCTTTGAAGACAATGCGTGATGACTTTTATACATTTGATGCTGATTTACAAAAGTTAGTTGGAGAGCGTACGGGTACTATTTACTCGTTAGGTCAAAAAGTTTCTATAAAAGTTGATGGCATTGATCCGCTTGAGAATGATGTTATTTTTAAGTTATTGGTTAAAAGAGATCGTAATAAGCGTAATGATAAGTCTTTTGATAAACGCCTTGGTCGTCGTAATAAGCAAGGAGGTAAATACTATGGTGCTAAGCGTCGCAAAAAACAGAAAAGCGTATCATGATTATTTTGTAGAAGACACTTATGAAGCAGGGTTAGTATTGAGCGGGACCGAGATTAAGTCAATTCGGCAGGGTAAGGTACAGTTGAAAGAGGCTTTTATTTCTATTATGAATATGGAGGCTTATATTAAAGGGATGCATATTGCACCCTACGATCATGGTAATCGTTACAATCATGATGAGACACGTGATCGAAAATTGCTATTGCACGCCCATGAGATTAAGAAGTTACAAGAAGCTTCGGTCGTTAAAGGATATACATTAGTGCCTTTGCATTTGTATATAAAAAATGGACGCGCTAAGCTTGAGATTGGTGTTGCTAAGGGTAAGCATCTTTATGATAAACGTAATGTTGAGAAAGAACGAGACTTGGATCGTCAAATTCAGCGAGCAATGAAAAACGATTACGAATAGTATTCGTTGTAAATAGTGGTTAAAAGATGTATACTATAAAACAATTAACAGGAGGTGTTACTATGGGTTGGTGGATTTTAGTTGGTGTCTTGGTTGTATTAGTGATCTATGTAATCAGTAGTTATAATGGACTGGTTAGACTACGAAACATGGTTGAGGAAGCGTTCTCTACAATGGATGTATATATGAAGAAACGTTATGACCTTATTCCTAACTTAGTTGAAACGGTAAAGGGCTATGCTACGCATGAGAAGGAAACACTTGATGCTGTTATTACAGCTCGTAATAAGGCGGTTTCTGCTGGTAGTCCTGATGCACAAATGGCAGCTGAAGGGGAGTTGAATCAAGTCATGAGTCGCTTGTTTGCTTTGACTGAAAGTTATCCTGATTTAAAAGCAAACACAAACTTTATAGATTTACAAAACCAAGTATCTACTATGGAAACAGAGATTGCTCAATCTCGTAAGTTCTATAATGGTACTGCACGTAACTATAATACGAAAACTGAAGTATTCCCGTCTGGAATTATTGCTTCAATCTTTAACTTCAAACGTGTATCTCTATTTGAGGTATCTAGTGAAGTTGAGCGTGAGAACGTAAAAATTCAATTTTAAAGTAAAGGGGCTTCGGCCTCTTTTTGTTATGATGGAGGTGACTTTTTGAGAAAACTATTTAAAAAAACATGTTTGCTACTATTAATTGCAGTGTTTTTTATGCCGGTAGGAGCAAATGAGGATATTTCTAGTAAACCACTATATGCTAAGAACTATCATGTAGAAATGTATGTTCATGAAAATGGTATGGTAGAAATAACGCATACAGTTGATATGTTTTTTAATAAGCAATACCAAGGTATAGTTGTTGAACTGCCTACTAAATATAGTGAGACAGATTTTTCAAGCATCACAGGTAGTGAAGTAGATAGTCATAAGCAATATAATTTTCCTGTGCGTGATTTTAAATCTAGTACCCATGAGTACGACGAAGTAGATAGTAATTCTTATGGTAAAGTATATCGAATGGGAACTAAAGGAAAATATCTACAGGGAGATCATACTTTTAAGTATTCATATACGATTGAAACTATGGACTTACGTCTTCATAATAATGAGCAACTTTTCTTTATGAACATAATGGGTGCTCGCTGGGAATTCCCGATGCAAAGAGTATCTTATAGAATTGAGTTTGAAAAAGATATTGGATCTGTTCCTATTTATGTTCAAGCTGGTAGAAATAGTGAAGATCAAGTGTTTAATCAAAATGGAAATATTATTACCGGGGAAATAAATCAAGTCTTGTCTCCTGGAGAGGCCGCAACTATTGTAGTAGATGTTAAAGATAACTATTTTAAGTTTAGAAATGTTGATTTTGTCTCGTATTCTGGGGTAGTTGGAGTAGTAACCCTTGGGATTGTAATCTTTTTATTCCTTAAGTTTGGTAGGGACTATCCTTTAGTTGAAACGGTAGAGTTTAGTGCACCTGATGGCATCAGTAGTGCAGAAATGGGTTATATTTATCGAAGCTATAGTGAAAGTAGAGATGTTTTATCGTTGATTGTTTATTGGGCTTCAAAAGGTTATCTAAGCATTGAAGAGTTAGATGATGATAATATGAAGTTAACCAAGTTGAAGGAGTTAGTTACTTTAAACAGTGAAGAAGAACGCGTGTTTAATGAGATATTCAAGAACGATGTTGATGAGATTGAAACTAAGTCACTTAAAGGGAGTTTTGCGACAACGGTGCAGTTTGCGATTGCTAAGTTAAGTGAGCGCTTTAAGAAAAGTGATGAACTTCGTGTTTTTGATAAAACAGCTAATACAGTTCAGGCATTGGCGGTATTTATTATTGCTATACCTTTATCATTTTATATGGGAACGCTAGTATATAAGAATAACCCATTATTTGGAAATTTTGCACTTGGATTCTTTATCTCTTATGTCGCTTTAACCTTAGTGGTTGGGGTTATGTCCTATGCTGCTAAAACACAACGCCATAATAAACGTTCTATAAAGATGATCATGGGTTTTATATATGTTTTAGTTGGACTAGTTGTTTTGGTTGTCTTTACTGTAGCTAATGCTGCTTTAATGTTTGTAGCAGAAGGTCCTTTTGTGGTGAAAGAAACATTACTTTCTTCAATGGTATTACCTTTAGCACTTTCAGTAATTTTCGTAGTCTCGTTTATTTTTGCACTTCAAACAGATCGTCGTACTAAACAAGGAATGCTTTGGTATGGTCAAATCTTAGGTTTAAAAAGATTCATCGAGACTGCAGAGGTAGACAGACTAGAGATGTTGGTACATGAAACGCCCTATATTTTTTATGATGTACTCCCTTATGCATATGTGCTGGGGATATCTGATACTTGGTCATCTAAATTTGAAAGTTTAAGTATACCAACACCTGATTGGTATCGTACTTATAATAATCGACCATTTAATCCTATCTACATGAATCGTATGTATTATGCATCTATGCGTAATGTTCAAAACTCAATCGCTACTATCTCGAGTTCTAGTGGCTCATCTAAGGGTGGTTTTGGTAGTGGTGGATTTGGTGGTGGATCATCTGGTGGTGGATTTAGCGGAGGCGGCTTTGGCGGCGGAGGTGGCGGAGGCTGGTAATATTAAATCAAGAGCTCTTTAGGGCTCTTTTTTATTATGAAGATTGTGTGATATTCTTATTAAAATAAAGAATAATATGTTATTCTATAATAGCATATTAGAAATCACATATTCGTGATATAATTAGAAATGACTAGGAGGTATTTATGCCACTAAATCTATCAACATTACAGGCCATATTAAGGGCTTTGAAAGTACTTGTAGATTTTTTAATCGTTTGGGTACTTATTTACTACACATTAAAGGTAGTTAGAAATAACTCAAGAACCGTTCAAATTTTCAAGGGTGTTGTCTTGGTTATCTTGGTGCGTTTTATTGCATACTATTTAGATTTGACAGTTGTACTGTCATTGGCTGATTTTGCGATTCAATATGGACCACTTTTATTTGTGGTTATTTTCCAACAAGAAATTCGTGCTATTTTAGAGAGACTTGGTAAATCAACTGTTTTCTCTAGTTTGCATAGTTTATCTGGTAATGAACGTGAACGTTTAATTAATGAATTGGTAAGTGCAGCGAAAACATTATCAGAACGTAAGATTGGTGCTTTGGTTGCTTTAGAACAAGGTCACTCATTAGCAGATTATATTAAAACTGGTACACCTATTAATTCGGCTTTAACGGCTGACTTGTTGGTTTCTATTTTTGTGACAACAACACCATTACATGATGGTGCTGTTATTTTACAAGGAGATCGGATTGCTTGTGCTTCTGCATATTTCCCGCCAACTGCAATGGACTTACCAACGCGTTATGGTGCACGCCATAGAGCGGCTATTGGTTTAAGTGAAATTACGGACTCAGTAACGTTAGTAGTTTCTGAGGAGACAGGGACTATTTCAATTGCGGAGAGTGGTAAATTGACTGAAATGGATGTCAATAGTCTTCGTGAGTATCTGAATATTCTATTGCAGGATTCTGAAAAAGAAGTAAGTAATCGTGTTGACTTTAAAGTAACGCGTCGTGTTAACTTCTCTAAGTTCAATGTTGATCCAATTAAGATTGAGAAAATAGAGGAAGATAACAAAGAGACTAAGCAAAGTATCTTTACTAAAGGAGAGAAAAAAGAAGATCCTGTAGTTAAGAAACGTGTTAAACTATTTAGAAAAATGAAAGAAGAGCCTTCGACTGAAACGGATATTGAAAGTCTAAAGTCAGCTACTTCTAGAAGTGAAAAGAACGAAGATGACGGAGGTGAAGACAATGGCTCTATTTAAGAAGCGTGACAACCCTCAGGATGATAAGTTGGAAATTGCTCAGAAGATAGCTGAGCAGTCTAAAAAAATTGCTGATCGTTCCGAAGCTATTGGTATTTACTTTAAGCGTATCTTTAGATGGCTAAGTGCTTGGTTTGATCGCATTTTGTTTAACCAAAAGTATGCCCGTGTTGTAGCATTTGCATTTGCGATTCTTGTTTATCTAACATTTAACCAAGATCAGACAAGTTCTGTGGTTCAAGCTAAGACGTTGTCAAATGTTAAAGTAAATGCTATTTATAATCGTGAGATGTATGAGGTTATCGGTATTCCAAGTACAGTTGAGATGGATATCCTTGGTGATTATAGTGATGTTATTTTGGCGGACTCAAGTGAGATTAAAGCTGATTTAGATTTGCGGATGTTGAGTGAAGGCACGCACCAAGTTGAGTTTGTACCTACTGGTGTGTCAAGTAGAGTTAGGGTAAATGTTAAACCTTCTACCGTCACTGTTACTATTAGAATTAAAGAAACTAAGACGATGAGTCTTTCATATGAGTTTATTAACCAAGAGAAAATGGAGCCTCAGTACGTTTTAGGTAATGTTGAATTAGATACTAGGGATGTAACTATCTCAGCTTCTAAGGAAACTTTAGATGAAGTTGCTTTTGTGAAGGCATTGATTGATGTAAGTGGTAAGACATCGACATTTACTAAAGAAGCTGTAATTGTTGCATATAATCAAAAGGGTGAGTTGCTTGAAAATGCTGATGTAATTCCAAGGGTTGTGAATGCTACGGTTGAGGTATCATCTCCCAATAAGACGGTTCCGGTTAGGGTTCAATTTGAGGGTGAGATACCTGATAATAAAGCGGTCGATGTATTGGAGTTAGATCATGAAGCAATCACTATCTATGGTGAGCAATCGGTATTAGATACTATTAGTGAAGTTGTTGTTCCGGTTTCGGCAACGGGCTTAACTGCAGGTAAGTATACACATAACATTACATTACCTACAGGAGTAAAACACAGTAGTGTTACTAAGGTAACCATTAATGTTAAATTAGCGGATGCAATCACACGTACTTATGACAATATAAGTATTATTTATCGTGGTAATGTGAATGGTTATAAGATAAGAACTATTAATGAAGAAGATTTTGTTACATCAATAACAGTAAAGGGAACTGAGAAGGCTCTAGAGGGCTTTAATCCTGAAGATGTAGTGGTGTTCATTAACATGCGTGATGCGCAACCTGGTAATAATCAAGAAATGACATTGTATATAGAGGAGCAGTTCTCTAAGCTTAATATTAAGACAACTAAAGAATCTATCATGGTAGATATTATTCAGTAAGAGGTAAATTGTATGGGGAAGTATTTTGGAACGGACGGAATTAGGGGCGTTGCGAATGATTTCTTAAGTGCTGATTTGGCACTTAAGGTGGGAGAATATTTAGGAAATCAGTTTAAAGGCAAAAAGTTGATTATTGGAAAAGATACGCGTATATCAGGTGATATGCTTGAGTATGCTTTAGCTAGTGGTGCGATGTCAAAGGGTGCAGATGTATATTTATTAGGGGTGTGTGCTACACCGGCCTTGGCTTATGTGTTGAAAACAGGTGACTTTGCGGGTGGTATTATGATTTCAGCGAGTCACAATCCATTTTATGATAATGGATTAAAGTGTTTCAATGAACAAGGAATGAAAATAAGTGCTGAGTTAGAAGCAGAAATTGAAGAGTATATCGCAGGTAATATTACATTAGATAATGTTCAGGCTGATGCACTTGGTAGAGTATATGACTATAGTGATGGATTGGATTATTACATAGAGCATTTAGAGTCGATTGTAAAATATCCTTTAAACGGTTATAAGATTGTACTGGATTTAGGTAATGGTTCTGCTGTCTCAAGTGCTGAGAAGTTGTTTAAGGACTTGGGTGCAGAAGTTGTAATAATGAATGGTGAGCCTAATGGTGTCAATATAAATGTTGATTGTGGTTCTACGCATATGGAAGGCATCATTGCTAAGGTTATTGAAACTAAAGCTGATATGGGCTTTGCGTTTGATGGTGATGCCGATCGTTGTTTAGCAGTTGACCATTTGGGAAATCTAATAGATGGTGATAAGATTCTTTATCTTCTAGGTGTTGAATTTAAAAAAGAGAATCATTTAGTACAGGATACAGTAGTGTCTACTGTAATGGCTAACTTGGGTTTTTTGAAATCGATGGAAAAAGCAGGAATTAATGTAGTGACTACAGATGTCGGGGATAAACATGTATTTGCGAACATGCACGAAAATGATTTTGTGGTAGGTGGTGAGCAATCAGGTCATATAATCTTATCGGAGTTTGCGACAACTGGTGATGGAGTTCTTACAGCTTTAAAGTGTGCAGAAGTAGTGGCACACCAAAAGAGTAGTTTATATGATTTAACTAAAGATTGCGTTGAGTATCCTCAAATACTAGAAAATGTTGTGGTTGATTCAAAAGAAGTGGTAATGAATCATGTTGCTGTTATTGAAAAGATTGAAAGCATTAAAAATAAACTGGGAACCGAAGGTCGTATATTAGTCCGGCCTTCTGGAACTGAACCTTTAGTACGTGTAATGGTCGAAGCGCAAACTATTGATGTTTGTGAGTTACATGTAAAAGAGATGATTGCGGTTATTGAAACACTGTAAAGAGGTGGTTTTATGAAGTATGTTATCAATGTTGTAGAAGATGAAAAGCACATGAACGATATCGTTAAGACTTACTTAGAGCAGGCGGGATATGAAGTGCGCTCTTATTTAACGTATGAGGAAGCGAATGTTCATGTTGAGGATGATGACGTTCATCTTTGGATCTTGGATATTATGCTAGATGATAAGAGTGGATTTGATTTAATGGAGCGTATTAGATCAGTTTCAAAAACTACTCCGGTCGTCTTTATGTCAGCACGAGATAAGGAGTTTGATCGAATCATAGGCTTAGAAAAAGGGAGTGATGACTATATCACTAAACCGTTCTCTCCTAAGGAGTTAGTCTTACGAATCAATAATATTATTAAGCGTGTATACAAGCAAGATGTACAGATTGAAGTAGATGGTTACATCATTGATGAGAAGCAGCGTAAAGCTATCAAAAACGATGAAGAGTTGGAACTTACAACTAAAGAGTTCGATTTATTAATGATGTTTGTGAAAAACCGTGGTGTTGCATTTACGCGTGAGCAAATATTAGTACATGTTTGGGAAACCAACTACTTTGGTTCTGATCGTGTTGTTGATGACACATTACGTCGTTTGCGTAAGAAAATGCCGGAATTAAATATTCAAACAATTTATGGTTTTGGATACCGATTGGGATGAAAAAGTTAAAGAACTTTATTAAGAATTTATCACTGGCACGTCAGTTGATGGTATTAGTAATTTCGATACTTGTATTTTTAATAGTGTTCTTTTTTGGTGTTTTTTCATTTAGTGTAGACACATTTGTTCAGAATCAAATGTTTGGTCTCATGCACTCAACACAAGACATTGTGACTGAAAACTATCTATTGGGTAGAACGGGAACGGGGCTGTTTGGTAACTATGATGCCAATATGATTCATGTATTACGTGAAGAGAATAAAGTATTAGTAGTTTCAAATCCAGATGTTATTGAAGAAGTTGCTCCAAACATTTATAATAAGATTGAAGAAATATTCGTATCAATGGCTGTTGGTGAGCGTGTTGATATTATCAATTATGGTCCCAGCAAGTCCTTAGTTTCAAGTTTTAAAATAAATGAAGAAACTAGCGTTACTACAATTATGCCTCAAGATTATAGTAATGAGTTTAAATCTACTTTGTTAAACAGCGTTGTCTACATTTTGATTATAGTTATTGGGATAGTTTCTTTAACTCTATTATTTTGGGTGAGTACAATTATTAGGCCGCTTAATCAAATTAAGGAGTATATTACTAAGTCGCGTGACAATGAAGATGCTATTCTTAAGATTGATCGTGGTGATGAGATAGGTGAGGTAGCCAATGAACTTGTGCAAATGCGTGAGGAACTTAAACGCCAGGAACGTCAAAAGGAAGAGATGCTTCAGAATATATCTCATGATTTAAAAACGCCGGTGGCAACTATTAAATCATATAGTGAAGCAATTAAGGATGGGATCTATCCTTATGAAACCTTAGAAAAATCTGTTGATGTAATTATTGAGCACGCTGAGCGTCTTGAGAATAAAGTATATAATTTACTAATGTTAAACAGAATGGATTATATGACACATCAAAAGATTGACACAAATCAGATAGTAGAGCTTGAGTCTATTATTGAGAGTGTTATCGTATCATCGAGTCAAATTAGACCAGAGATTAGTATTACTGTTGATGTAGATGGAAGTAAGTTTATTGGTCAAGAAGAGCCTTGGCGAATTGTAGTTGAAAACTTACTTGATAATGCTTTGAGGTATAGTAAGTCTAAGATTTTAGTAACGGTTAGAGATGATTTTTTCTCAATTTTTAATGATGGAGAAGCTGTCTCTGATGAGAAGATTCGTTCGTTCTTTAATGCCTATGAGATGGGCGAGAAAGGACAATTTGGTTTAGGACTTGCGATTGTAAGTCGTGTTGTCACAAACTATCACTATGTAGTTGAAGCCTTGAATTCTAATGATGGTGTTGTGTTTGTGATCTCAAAAGGAGGAAGTAATAAATGAAAATAAGTGATAATCCGCGTATAGCGGTTTTGATTGATGCAGATAATATTTCGCATAAAAATGTAGCTGGTATCTTACAAGAGGTGGCTTTGTATGGAACGCCAACCATAAAGCGTATATATGGTGATTGGACGACACCGCAAAACGCAGGTTGGAAAAACCATCTATTGGAACATGCTATAACACCAATCCAACAGTATGCTTATACAACAGGTAAAAATTCAACGGATTCTGCCATGATTATAGATGCAATGGATCTACTTTATGGAGAACGTGTGGAGACATTCTGTATCGTCTCTAGTGATAGTGACTTTACGCGTTTAGTAATTAGACTGCGTGAGGCTGGAAGACAAGTTATTGGTATTGGTGAGCGTAAGACACCGAATGCCTTTATTGTGGCGTGTGATAAGTTCATCTATATGGATATTATCGACTTAGTAGATACTAAAGGGATTGAACAAAAAGCTAAAGTTGATAATAGTTCAAAAAATAAATTAGTACAGATCATATCATCTAGTTTAAATGCTGTATCCAGCTTAAATTTAGCAGATGATAATGGCTATGTGTATATGGGGGATCTAGGAAACTATATAACTAAGAAACGTCCTGACTTTGATACGCGTGACTATGGATTCTATCAATTAACGCCTTTAGTAAAGTCGTTAAATCGCTTTGAGATTGATGAAAGAAAAGATCCTAAGAATAGTAATATAAAGTACGTGTATATTCGTAATAGAAAGAACGTAAAATGAGAAAGAAGTTAGTTTTAGCAAGTCAATCGCCAAGAAGACGTGAGTTGATGACATTCTTAAATGTTCCGTTTGAAGTTGTTACCCCACTTAAAGATGAAGTGATGAAGGGTGCATCTATTATTGAGATGATTGAGAACATAGCCTATGATAAAGCTGCTGAAGTGTTTGAAGTTCGTCCCAATAATATAGTTATTGGAGCCGATACCGTAGTTGTAATTGCTGGGGAGATATTGGGTAAACCATTGACTCCAGATCGCGCTAAGGAAATGCTGATTAAGCTTTCAGGTAGGGAGCATGAGGTAATTACATCGGTTGCAATGTTGTCGTCTAATAAAGAAGTAATATTTTCATCTGTTGCTAAGGTTCAGTTCTACAAGCTTGATGAAGCCGTGATTGATTCATATATAGAAACAAAAGAGCCGTTAGATAAAGCGGGTGGTTATACAATTCAGGCAGGTGGTGCTTTGTTTGTTAAGAGTATTGTAGGAGATTTCTATACCATTATGGGTCTTCCCGTTGGCGAAATTAATCAATATTTAATTAATAATGAGTGGTAATGATGTAAAAAGTTTCAATTTATGTTGAAACTTTTTCTTTGTTGTGGTAAAGTTCAACCATAGGAGATCAATATGCATATATTCAATATTTGGTACAACAGCTTAATCGAATAGTTAGGGTTATCAGCGATGACCCTTTTGTGGTTGTTGCTGGGTGCATATTAGATTTAATTTAAGAGCCTTGTAACGGGGCTCTTTTTTTGTTGTTAATTTAAAAGGGAGGGCATATAAAATGCGTAGATTAAAATTAGCGATTGTTATCTTATTTGTTTTGGTTGGCTGTGGTACTACTTCAAGTGAAAAACTTGTTGTGGGTGTTATTCAATTTGGAGATTTCGCATCATTGAACGACACTTTGGAAGGGCTTGAATCATATGTAGAAGATATGAATATAATATTAGATGTTAAAAGTGCACAAGGTGAGAGTGCAAATGTGGTTGATATTGCAAATCAGTTTGTTAATGATGATGTCGATCTGATTGTTGCAATTACAACACAGTCTGCTCAAGTGGCTATATCAGCGACACTTGAAAACAGGATACCGGTAGTATTTGCTTGTGTTAGCGACCCGGAAGGAGCAGGGGTATTGGGTTTTGATCATGTCACTGGTGTTAGTGATGCGGCTCCATTAAAGTTACAGTTTGACTTAATTGAAACACTAACACCAAAAACTAAACGTATTGGAGTTCTCTTTAAAACAGGAGATCCTAATGGTGTATTTCAAACTAAGTTGATTAAAGATGAAGGAAGTAAGCGAGGAATTGATGTTATTTCTAAAGGAGCCATGGAAGCGTCTGATTTGGCGATGATCGCAGCTGCATTAGCACGTGAGGTAGATGCGTTCTATTTAATAACTGATGGATTGATTGTAGGTAATACTGGAGTTATTGTAGAAGAAGGAAGGCGGGCGGGCGTATATAGTTTCGCATCTGAAGATGGCCAGTTTGAGTATGGAATTCTTGCCTCTAACTCAATTAGTTATTTAGATATTGGTCTACAAGTTGGTGAAATGGTTAAGAAGATTTTGATTGAGGGGATTGAACCTAGTTCTATTGAGTTTGAATATCCAAATAAAACTTACCCACAAATTAGTAAAGATGTAGCTAATGATTTTGGTATTGATATTCCACAGTCTTTAAAGGATATGGTTAAGTAAAGTTTTGATCGATGTAAAGGATTTTCATAAATATTGTAAATAATGCTTGCGTTTTCAGAAAACCTTTGCTATTCTATGTTAGAAAGGTAGGGATATACTATGAATCATCTATTATCTCTTTCTGTAGCGGGAAGCTTTTACTACTATTACTATCGATCAAGAAGTTAATGTACACAGGTGCTTTGTGGATATTAACTATTTTGTATTTAGTTAAAGAGTAATCCACAATAGCTTTCTTATTTATGATTTTTAAACAAAGCTGCGTGGGTTCCCGTGGCTTTTTATTTTCATAGATAAAGGAGAAAATATTATGAAAAAGTTGCTTGGTATTATGTTGATTGGTTTACTTATTTTAAGTGGTTGTAGTAAGAAAAGTTCGTCGTTTGTTATTGGAGTAATCCAGTGGGCAGAGCATCCAGCTTTGGATGCTACATTTGATGGATTGAAAAAGGGCTTGGAAGATCAGGGTGTAACAGATATTACATTTGTTCATAAAAATGCACAGGAGAGCGGTCCGGATGCACAAACAATGATTGATCAATTAGTTAATGATGGGGTTGATTTGATTTATGCTATTGCGACACCTGCAGCGCAGGCCGCGATGGCTGGAGCTGAAAATACTGATATTCCTGTTGTATTTAATGCGGTAACTGATGCAATGGATGCTGGCTTAGTTAATAGTAATGAGAAACCAGGAGGAAATGTGACTGGTGTAAGTGATGCGGCACCGATGGATATCCAGATGGCATTGATTAAAGAAATGTTGCCAAATGCTACAAAAGTTGGTGTTTTATTTAATACTGGAGAAACAAACAGTGGTGTTCAAGTTGATAATCTAAAATCTTTAGTAGGTAAGCATGGGCTTGAACTGGTACTTCAGGGTATTAGTTCCCATGATGAAATCGCTTTGGCTACTCAAAGTCTATTGAGTAAATCAGATGTATTATACTTAATCACTGATAATATGGTCGCGAAAGCTTCCGCTCAAATTATTAACCTTGCGAATGATTCAAAGAAAGCGGTATTTGGAGCTGAAGATGGACAATTTGATTTGGGGATGCTTGCCAGTGAATCAATTAGTTACTTTGAGCTTGGTGTTCAAGCTGGTGGTGTGGTAAAGTCAATCTTAGTCGATGGCAAGAAGCCTGGTGAGATTGCAGTAGAAACAGCAACTAAAACTGATTTGCTAGTAAGTGAGTCGGTTGCAAAGGCGCTTGGAATTACAATTCCAGCAGCCGTATTAGAAAGGGCAAACCTTAAATAGTATGTTTAATTTTTTCGTTAATGTATTAGAACAAGGAGCATTATATGCCATCTTAGCTTTGGGTGTAATGTTATCTTACAATATTATTAGAGTATCGGATTTGAGTGTAGATGGAACATTTCCACTTGGTGCAGTAGTTAGTGCGGTGATTATCCTAAATGGAGGTAATCCATGGTTAGCGCTTCTAGCATCGTTGGTGGCCGGTATGGTTGCAGGATCAATAACAGGTCTTCTGCATGTGAAACTAAAGATCACAAGTTTATTAAGTGGTATTTTAGTAATGACTGGGTTGTATTCTATTAATTTAATGATTGCAGGTGGCAAGTCAAACTTGCCCCTTCTTCGCGAAAAGACTCTTTTCGATACTGAGTTTCTGGCGGCGTTAAATTTGCCAAAAGAAGTGTTAAACCTATATCGTTTATTTGTGTTGTTAGCTTTGGTGTTTTTATTCAAGTTCTTTGTGGATTGGATTTTATCGACTAAGGTTGGATATTTACTAAAAGTTACCGGTGACAATGAAGGGTTAGTTACATCTTTGGGACAAGATGTAGGTAAAGTTAAGATTATCGGCTTAGCTTTATCAAATGGCTTAATTGCGGTAAGCGGTGGTGTAGCAGCATCGGTTGGTCGTTATTATGATGTTGCACTTGGATCGGGAATGATTGTAATGGGTCTTTCATCTGTAATGTTAGGTACCTTATTATTAAGGCGAACGCGATTTAAACTAACTACGATGGTTGTAGCTGGTTCAGTTGTATACCGTTTTATTGTTGCTTTGGCGATTCGTTTAGGAATGGATCCTCAACACTTGAAGTTAGTGACGGTATTTATATTTGTGGTCGCGATTGTGATGAATAACTCAGGTGATAAACTTGATAAGTTATTTAAGAAGGGAGCTAAAAATGTTAGTATTTAATAATATTAGTAAAACATTTAATCCTAATACGTTTGCGGAAAATAAGTTGTATGATAATTTAAATTTAGAAGTGAGCGATGGAGAGTTTGTATCTATCATTGGTTCTAATGGAAGTGGGAAATCGACTTTATTTAATATCCTGTGTGGTCAGGTTACACCTGATACAGGGATAGTTAAGTTTGATGGCGTTGATTTGGCAAAGAAAAAAGAATACGAGCGTTTCAAAGAGATATCTAGAGTTTATCAAGATCCAGTGGCAGGTACTTCTCCTTCCTTGACCATAATGGAGAATCTTTCTTTGGCTTATAATAAAGGAAAGTTGATGAATTTTCAAAAAGGAATATCGTTAGATAAAGAAGCATACTTCAAGGAAATGTTGATGGAGTTGGATTTGGGACTTGAAAATAAGATGGATGCTAAGGTAGGGCAGTTGTCTGGTGGACAACGTCAGGCTTTGTCGCTATTGATGGCTCTAATGAATAACCCTAAAGTGTTGTTGTTGGATGAACATACGGCGGCTTTAGATCCTAAGAGCAGTGATGCTATTATTAAGTTAACTAAAAAGATGGTAGAGCATCGTAATATTACGACAATGATGGTAACGCATAACCTTCAACATGCACTGGAGTATGGAGATCGTTTGGTTATGTTTCATGGTGGTAAGATCATATTTGATGTCAGAGGGGCGGATAAGAAAGCCTTAACGCGTGATGATTTGGTTTCTCTGTTTAGTGAACATGATTCGTATTTTGAGGATATAGTATAAGCAACTTTGAGAAGTGTCTATAGTAGGCACTTCTTTTTTATTGGCATATTTTAGATTTTTGTACATTTATTGACTATCGGTCAAGAAATCTTTATAATTAAATAGTTGGAGGCGATAAATTGAAACAATCTACTGTATCACAGGTGCGACGTAAAGAAATTATTGATGTCGCCAAAGATTTATTTATTGAGTATGGCTTTGAAAAAACATCGGTTACACAGATCGCAAAAAAAGCGGAAGTAGCTAAAGGCTTGGTCTATTATTACTTTGAAACCAAGGAAGATGTTTTAAATAGTGTAATTGAAAATCTATGTCTTGAGCATGTAGGTATACTGCAAGCTCGCTTGAAGGAAGTAAAAGGAGACTTTTTTGCGCAGCTATTAGTCTTAATTGATGTATATGCTGATTTGCATCCCTACCTTCGGTATAAAGAACTTAAGGACTTTGATGACACGCGTTTAGTAGCGGAATTTCATGCTCGGTATTTAGAAGGAATTCATGAAGAGTTATTTGCTCTTACAGATAAAGGGCGTCGACTGGGATATTTTGAATTGGATTATCCTAAAGAAATGGTCGTTATGGCCTTAGAGGGGCTTTATGGATTGGGTAGAGTTCAGTTACCGACTCGAAAAATGGTAGCAGTTTTAGTTGAACAGACTTTAAATCTTCCAAAAGATAGTTTGGTTGAAAAGAGTTCAGTTTATCTAAGGAATTATAATGAAGAGGAGGGAATTATTTGATAAATAAACTTGAAAGAGTAACTGAGGTTGAACGTCAGGTTAGTGAAAGACGTAATGCTTCAAAGATTAGGTATCAAGAGATACTGAGTGAATTTAAGAAAAAATCAAATGATGATATTAAGAGTTTGCATGAAGCGTTAATGGATGAGCGTGATCTTTTGCTAAAAGAAGCGCATGAGCAAGCAATGCATGATATGCATGATATTGATGTAGTAAAAGACAAAGAAATTGCGGAGTTAAAGTTGCAATTTGAATCGCGTAAAGATGACGTGGTTAAGAGGGTAATTCAGGAGGTGTTTAGTAATGGCAATCGTTAAGATGAGTGAGTTTGAATTGCTGGTTATGAACACTGATTTGGATCAAGTACTTAAGCAACTTCAGGTTTTTAAAGAGATTAATTTCGCTGATACTAAAGACTTGGGTGTTGATGGATTTAGTCCGGTGGTAAGTCATTATGATTTTAATGATAATGAACGTAAGCAGGAACATATTCAGTCGGTTTTAAAGACGTTAGCGGATATTCAGAAGAAAAGTGGGAAGAAGAAATCTCCTTTAGCTGATCTTGGCATAAAGAATATGACGTATGAGGAACTTGAACAAGGCGTTCTTGATAGTGATTTGGATTTTATTTTAGATACTTATGCTGAGTATTATGAGCGACCTCATGCACCTGAAGGTGGATTTAAGTTCTATGTTCCATGGGAGCAAGAGAGTTTGGACCAAGAGACCTTAGGTAGATTAGAAGGTCAAACACCTATTATTGGTACGTTAGAGAGTAAAGATGTTGAAGAGTTCATAAAGGAACTTAATAAAATTGACCCTATATACTATATGTATAAGCATGACTATAGTGAACCAGAGGCTGTATTTGTGATAGTAGCTCCTAAGGAGTATCAAAGTACTGTTGAGATTCTAGGGGAGAAGTTTGAATTGGTTAAGCGTAGTGCTGTTTCGCTTCATATTGAATCTAAAGTTCAGATGTTAGTTGATATATTGGCTCAAACAATTGAGAAGAGAGCGAATATTCAAGAGCGTATTTCTAAGATTGGTCATTATCAGGATGCTTTGCAGATGCATTATGAGTATTTGAGAAATGAACATGTTCGTGAAATGGCGCGTCTTAAGTTTATGCAATCTAAGCATGTTACTTATATTAGAGGTTGGGTTCCTACGCCTCGTGCGCTTGAGTTTAAAAATGAACTTGAAGTAGCAACCAATCGCGTTGTTGATTTGGAGATTGATGCAGCTGAGTTGCATTCAGTTGAAGTTCCAATTAAGTTAGAAAACAAGGGATTTAATCAGGCGTTTGAGAATATAACAAATATGTATTCGCAACCTCGCTATGATGAGTTAGACCCAACGCCATTATTTGCGCCGTTCTATGCAATATTCTTTGGGATGATGTTGGGTGACTTTGGGTATGGATTGATCATGGGGTTATTAGCTTATACAGCTTTAAAGTTAATAAACTTTAAGCCTGGTATGGAGGCCATGATTAAGATGTTGGGCTATGTTAGTATTCCCACAATGATATGGGGTATTATCTATGGTTCGTTCTTTGGAGGAGTTATACCATTGAAACCACTAATAGACATTAATAATCAATTTATGTTGGTGTTAGTAATGTCGTTGGGCTTGGGGATCTTCCATCTATTTACTGGTTTAGCTATAAAAGGTTATCTCTTAATTAGAGATAGTAAAAAACGCTATGTATTATATGATGTAATATTTTGGTATATGACATTAGCGGGGATAATTGTTTTAGTTTCGATGATGTTTAGTGATATTTTAGCTCCGTATAGTCAAGTAGCAACGATCGTAATGATTGTGGGTATGATTGGAATTGTTCTTACGAATGGTCGTGAATCTAAAACGGTTGTTGGTAAGGCGGGTTCTGGTTTGTATGCTCTATATGGATTAGCCAATTATATTGGCGATGTTGTTAGTTATTCGCGTTTGATGGCGCTTGGATTAGCAGGTGCTTCAATTGGTGTTGCATTTAATATGATGGTTGAGTTAGTTGCTAATATGGGGGTAGTTGGTACTATCTTTGGTGCAGTTATCTTCATAGGGGGGCATACATTTAATTTACTAATTAGTGGATTGAGTGCATATGTTCACTCGGCTCGTCTGACATACGTTGAGTTTTTCGGTAAGTTCTTTACCGGTGGTGGTAGTGCCTTTGAGAATTTTAGAGCGGCACCCACATATATTAATATAGATTAGGGAGGATTATTATTTATGGGAATTTTTGAATTTATTTATCAATACGGAGGTATTGTATTAGCGGTATTAGGGATGGCATTAGTTGTTGGTATTCCAGGTATTTATAGTGGTGTAGGAGTTGGTAAGGTTGGTGAAGCAGCAAGTGCTGTTTTAGTTGATGAACCAGAAAAGTTTGGTAAAGCTTTACTATTGCAAATGATGCCAGCTTCACAGGGTTTATATGGGTTTGTTATTGCAATCCTTACATTAGGTCGTCTTGATATTGCAATGTCATTGCAAGAGGGTTTGTTTATTTTGATGGCAACTTTGCCAATGACAGTTGTAGGGGGTCCTACAGCAACAGCGCAAGCAAACGTTGCTATTTCAGGGGTTCATTTATTGGTTCGTAATGAGAATGAAGTAATGAAGAATATTATTATGGCCGTTATGGTTGAAACGTATGCTTTATTGGCGTTTGTTTCTTCTATCATTATTCTTACTTCGGTGACGTTTTAATGAGTGTGGGTATCGATAAGATACTAGGGGCTATTGAGGGTTATGGTGATAGTTATTGTCAAGCCGTTGAGGATGAAGCAAGGGCGCAGGGACAAAAGAACTATGATCATGTAATGAAAGTAGCTCGTGATCAAAATAAAGAACGCTATGAACGTTTTGTAGAGGAAGCGGCCCATGCGAGACGTAGGGAAGTAGCGCGCTTTGATACTGCTGCTAAGCAAGCAGTTGGTGCTTTTAAGTTAGATTGTATTAATGAGGTTTTAGATGAAGTGCTTAATTATTTTCTAACTTTAACTGATGAGCAGTTTCTTGAAGTACTTAATATTGCTCTAACAAAACATAATGGTGATATTAAGCCTCGTGTTCATATTGATGTGAATCATTATGATTATATTTTTAAAGAGATTGGTGGTCGGGTTCAAGTTATTAATAATCCTGAAATTAGTAATGGATTTATTCTTGACTTTGATGACTATGACATTAGTTTTGAGTTTGAGAAAGTATTCTTATTTAATAGAGAAGATTATGCTAAAAATACGATGCATTATCTGTTTGGGGAATAAATATGAACCAGTATCTTGAGTTGAATGCTAAGTGGGCAAGTTATGTTCCTTTATCGGTTGAAGACTTAGATTATGATAAGTTAATTAATCGTCTTGATGTTGAGGATCTTAAAACAGCTAAAGCGATTGATGCTTATGTTGTTGAGATGCGTCGAAGTATTATAGATGAACTTAAGAGTGAAGCGTTTGATGTATCTTGTCTAAAGCCATTGTTTATTAAGGAAGATGCTTTTGCTGGTGCTGATGTCATTACTAGTAAAACAGACTTGGATATAGTTAAGAGTTTTAATGCTGACTTCAACAGTGAGGCAGCGAATCTATTCTCTAAGTTGGAAATAGACTTCTATTATTTGGAGCGTTTTATTAGAACGCGGAGACATGGTGAGTTTCCTGTTTATAGTAATATTAGCAAGGAAATGTTTGAGCGTCATTTTAGTATTGATTCTTTGGTTCGTAATTCTATATATTATAAGGAACTAAAGGGTTTGACGGTTCGTAATTTTGAGTCTAAGTTTGATTCATATCGAATAGAGGCTATGAGGGGATTTTTAGGTGAATCTCGTGGTGTTGATGGTATCTTTGCGAAAGTCTATTTTAAGTTGATGGATTTGAAGAATATTCGTATCGTACTTAAGGGGAATCTATATGGCGTAGATGTCTCTAGGATTGTGAGGGATGTTAATGCCTAAGATTGTCTATGTTACAGAAGAAACGGGCGATGGGGTTATGGCAAGTTTTGGGATGGAAGTATATTCTCATCCGCTTGATAAACCGATTCGTGATTTAATGATAAATTTTAAAAGAGAGAATGTTGCTTTGGTTTATGTTAGTGAAGCAATTTATAAAGCGTTTGAGCGTGATATTAATGCTCTTAATAGTGATTTTGATATTTCGATATTGGTTTTGGCCAATAAGCGGGATAATGAACACTTGGGAGAAAAACGTTTGAAGATGTTAATTGAAGATGCTGTTGGCATCAAAGTAGAGTAGGAGGGGTTATTTGAAAAGCGGAAAAATAATTAAAGTATCGGGACCCTTAATTGTAGCGAAAGATATACCAGGGGCTAGATTGTATGACACAGTTTTAGTTTCGGATATGAAGTTATTGGGTGAGATTATTGAAATACGTGGAAGCAAATCATCAATACAGGTGTACGAAGAAACTTCTGGT
>CAZEQW010000006.1:0-24953 GCA_964514505.1 uncultured Erysipelothrix sp.
CAGATGATAGTTATAGGGAGATTGGAATAGAGGATTGGGTAAAGAAAGAGCTGTATAAACTGTACCCTATAGAATGGACACGAAAATAAAAGTTCATCTATAGGGTTTTTTCATGCTTATAAGTATAATAAAAGAAAGAGGTGTTAAATAATGGGAAAAAATAGATTTACTGAAGAAGAAATTAATATATTATCAATGAACCAATATGTTCTAAAAGTGAATAAATACCAAGTTATATTTACAGATGAGTTCAAAGAGTTGTGTGTAAATCAAAGTAATCAAGGAAAGACACCGAAGGAAATTTTCGACCAAGCTGGTATTGGCTACCATTTGATAGGATCAAAACGTGCAAAAAACAATGTCTATCGTTTTAAAGAGCAATCTCAAAGGAAGGAAGGGTTCAATAGAATTAAAGGTTCTGGGCGCCCTAAGAGTATTGAATTTAAAAATATAGAAGAAGAACTTCACTACTATAAAGATAAGACTGAGTACTTAAAGCAAGAGAATGAATTTCTAAAAAAGTTGAAAGCGTTGGAAGCCCGATACAAATAGTTCCAACGCATGAGAAATTTAAGATTATGGAATCCATACTGAGTAAAAAAAGAAATAAACTTAATGTAAAATCAATGTGTAAAATCGCCCGTGTCAGCCGTTCTGGTTATTATAATTATCTTAAGAAAAAAGAATCATTTACTGATAAAGAATTACAAGATTTAGAGGATTATAAATTGATTCTCGAGGCTTATAATTATAAAAATTGGAAGAAAGGGGCAAGGCAAATCAAGATGCGTATAGAGCGCAATCATGGCATCGTAATGAATCTAAAGAAGATTCGCCGACTTATGAAAAAGTATGGACTAATTTGTCCAATAAGACGAAAAGACCCAGTAAAAGCTATGATAAGAGCTAATCATTCAAATAAGTTACATTCTAATATTCTGGATAGAAATTTCTCACAAGGAGTTGCCAAAAAGGTTTTACTGACAGATATAACTTATCTGACATATGGGTATGGACGAAGAGCATACTTATCAGTAATTAAAGATTCAACTACAAAGATGATTCTGGGGTGGCGTGTATCTGCTTCATTAAAGATGGATTTTGTGATTAAAACAGTAGAACACCTATTGAGAGAGTACAAAAAAGATTTAGATATAAACGTTATGATTCATTCGGATCAGGGCTGCCACTATACGAGTTATTCATACCAAGAACTACTAGAGGAGCATGACATTGAGCAATCAATGTCACGTAGGGGAAACTGTTGGGACAACGCACCTCAAGAATCATTCTTCGCGATACTTAAAACAGAGATGGAAATGAAGCAATTCAAAACATTGGAAGAAATATCTATGGGGGTGACTGAGTATATAAATTATTACAATTATGACCGTCCTCAATGGGATATGCATAGAATGACCCCCTATGAATATGATCAATACTTAAGTGAGCCATTACTGCGTAAACTACAATTACCTCAAATACTAAGTACATAAAAACCCAATCAATTAAGGATTGACTGGGTTACTAACATTTCAATTAACTTTTTAATTATGTGTCCTTGACACGAGGTACAGTTTAAAAAGTTTTTTTTTATTACTTATCAAATATTCGATCTTGGTGCTTTAGTGCTGTTGGTGTTATAGCTAAACCGCCTTCGCCAGTTTCTCTAAACTCCGATGGAAGATTAGTCCCAACAACATGCATCGTATGAATCACTTCATCAGCAGGGATTAGAGATTGAATGCCTGCAAGTGCCATATCGGCCGATACTAATGCTTGAGATGCGCCAAGAGCATTTCTTTTTACGCATGGTACCTCTACTAATCCAGCGACTGGATCACAGATTAGACCAAGCATATTCTTTATAGTCATTGATAAAGCGTGTGCTGCCATGGTAGGTGTACCACCTAAGGCATCAACAGTTGCTGCTGAAGCCATGGCACTTGCACTACCTATCTCAGCCTGGCAACCTCCCATTGCCCCTGATATTGAAGCATTATTTGCGATGACTAAACCAAATCCTCCTGCAACAAATAAGAATCTTATTTGCTGTTCTTTACTTAGATTATAGCGTTCTGTTAATGCAGATAGGACACCTGGAACTACACCAGCACTACCAGCTGTGGGGGTAGCGCATATTAATCCCATTGAAGCATTAACTTCATTAGTAGCCATTGCATTAGTAACGGCCTTTAAAACAGTAGGGCCACAAATCGGTTCGTGTTCTAAGTTATAAGTATTCAAACGTTTGGCATCCATGCCTGTTAAACCAGTATGTGATGATACTCCATCCACCCCTTGCTTAATAGAGCGCATCATTACATCAAGTTGATGTTCCATTTTAGCAAAAATATAAGATTCACTCTCTCCCGAACGCTCCATTTCATCATTTATTATAACCTCATATAATGAGGATTCATTAGCTTGTTCAACAAGTTCTTTTATTGTTTTATACATAGTAATCTCCTATTTCTCGATATATATTACAGACTCAATTTTATCAAGTAACCGCAGTGAGTCTAAAGAGTTACTTAAAGTATCTTGATCTAATGTAATAACCATATATGCATCTTTACCACGAGACTCACGGTCTACTTTCATTGAAGCAATATTGATTCCTAAATCACTTAATACGGTTGCGACTTTTGCGATCATACCTTTTGTATCATGATGGAATATTAATACAGTTGCTACGCCACTATCAATATCCACACTAATATCATCAATCATAGTAATCTTAGCATTACCGCCGCCAATGGAAACTCCGGTAACTACCATCTTCTTATCGCCTTTGCGCATTACCAGACGCGCTGTATTAGGATGGTCTACTTTATCAGCGAGTGGAATAAAGTTTAACTTTAAATTATTCTCCTTCGCAATTAATAGAGAGTCATGTAGGTTTGGATCACTGGGCTCCATCCCCAGTAATCCACCGGCTAGGGCAATATTAGTACCATGGCCTTGATAAGTTTTCGCAAATGATTCAAATAAATATATATTGGCACTCTCTGGTGTGCCTCCAAAGATTGAACGCGCCATTTTACCAATAAAACATGCGCCAGCAGTATGTGATGAACTTGGACCGGTCATAACAGGGCCAATAATATCGAATACAGATTTATAGTTCTTAGACATTTTTTCCAGCCTTTCTTAAGTTAAACTCATGGAGAGCTTGTTTGATAATATCAGGATTATTGATGCACTCAAGTGCACTTTTCTCTAACACTTTAGCTGCCTTAATGATTCCTTCGTGTGCTAACTTTGATTTACCATTAGCTGCCCATTGCCATGAGTGCATTGGAGTCTCATAAGGTTCACAAGCCAAAAAGAATTGACATGTGGGTACAACCTGACTTACATCACCAACATCTGTAGAAGCATATAATAGCTTATCAATGCTAAAGGGTTCTATAACATTATAATTAGATATTTTTGTATTAAATTTCATAACTTCATTCAAAGCATCTTCACTATAGTTAGTAGGTTTCAAATGCTTATACACTATCTTTGATAAAGTTTCGTTTGGTAGTAGTGAAGAGCAGGTAGACTCTACCTCAATAGATACTGTGGTGTCACTCATCAATGCTGCGCCCTTAGCAATATCTCTAACACGCTCTGTAACTTCGTTTAGTGTATTTTGATCAAATGAACGAATGAAGTAGTTTAGTTCTGCTTCTTTTTGGACCACATTCGGAGATTTCCCCCCAGCATTAAGATAGGCATAATGAATTCTAACATCATCTTTTATATGCTCTCTCAAGTAATTAACACCAATATTCATAAGTTCACAGGCATCTAATGCACTACGTCCTTGTTCAGGTGCCATCGCAGCATGAGATGACTGTCCCTTAAAACTAACAATTAGTGAGTTTACTGCAAGTGTATTATCTTGCCATAATGCATTGATATAGTGGGGGTGCCATGTCAAAGCTAAATCAAGGTTATCAAATGCTCCTTCTTTGGCTAAGATAGCTTTAGCATACCCACTCTCTTCTGCTGGACAACCATAGAGGACAAGTTGCGCTTTTTTATTGTCGTTGAGTTCTTTTTGTAAATTTAGGACCGAAAGTAATACAGCACTTCCTAATAGATTATGTCCACATGCATGGGAGGAGTATTTGGATTCTATTGAAGTAGGTTCATAAACTCCGTCTTTTTGACTAATACCATCAAGTGCATCATACTCAGCTAGAAAACCAAGTGTTGGGCCTTCTTCTCCCCACGATGCTTTAAATGCATGGTCAATACCTAAGTATGGTCTCTCTACTGTGAATCCATATTTTTCTAATATTTCAACATATAAATCACAGGATTCTTTTGTGTCAAACTTAACTTCAGCAAGATCCCAAATCTTATCGCTTAATGTTAATGCAATCTTTTCTTCTGGTGTCATATTCAATCCTCACTTTAATAAAAAAAGTATATCACACAAAATCTTAAATTATGATAGGTAACTGTATTAACTGTGCAAAGTGCCTATATAAATGATAGTGTGTTAAAAGTATACTTTGAATAGAAAGAGTGATTATTATGGAAAAAATAAAGATAGGGATCATCGGTTCGGACTCATTTCATACTGTAGCGCTTGTTAAGCAGTATCAAAATATGAGTAATGTTGATATAGTTTTTGTGGATAAAACAATCCGTGGAAATATGAAAATGAGCCTTGATAGACAACCTCGATTTGAATCAATGTTAGAAGAGAGTGTGACGTTAAGAGAAGTGGATCTTAGTAACCATGAAATGGTTGATATCTATCTAGTCTTAAATGTAGATTCAAGTACACATTTAAATACTATAAAGGAGTTGGAGAAATATAATAAACCAATATTTGTGGATAAACCTATCTTCACTAATATTAGTGACTTCTCGAAAATAAGTGGCAAAGTAATGAGCAGTTCAGGTTTAAGGTTTACTGATTTTATTAAAGAAGTAGATGTAGCGGATAACATCCTTATAGAGGGGCCTTTATTCTATGTAGATGAGGTTGAGTCGTATTTTTGGTATGGTATTCATATGGTGGAAATGTTGCAAGCTATTACTAATGACGTAATTCAGATAGACTCAGTTAAGTCATATGAAAAATATGAAATAGTTACAGGAAAGAGTGGGACGCATAGTTTTAAGATTAAAGGGTATTACGATGATACTAACTTCAAGGTAAGTGTAAAGGATAAAAGTTTTGAATTATCTTCGTATGATCATCTTTATAGTAGTTTAGCTAAAGCTATCTTAGCTACTGATTCATGGGTTAGTTTGGATGAAACTAAAAAGGTAATTCAGGCTATTTTAGATATTAATGCATTAAAAAAGTGAGAAATCTCACTTTTTTACTTTTCTTCAAAGTTTTTTATAAAATTAAGTTTATAGACTCGTCTAGGTCGTCCGTGTCTAGTTGGTTTCTCTTCCCCGATAATAGAAACAAGACCAGCATCTATCCATTTTAATAGGATACGGTTGGCACTACGTAATGTTATATCCAATATTTCAGATAAGTCATTGGCGGTATACTCTAATTGATTATAGCGTGCTACCCGTGACATAATTTTATTCATATAAGAAGCAGACATTCCCATTTTTTCTGCTTGTTCAAGTAAATCAGGGTTTGTGATTGTGATCTGATATTTATCATAAGCATGGGATGCAGTTGATGCAACGGGACCAAAGACACTTTGATCCTCTCTTACAATATAGCAAACATTACCTCCAGCTTCACTTGATTGTGTAAATGCAAGTTGAGCATGCTTTCCAGCAGCTAAAGCTGTATATCCAAATCCAACTCCCATACTTAAGCCAACACCTAATACCGATTTCCCTTCGTGTAGCAGCGGTAAAAACTTATAACCTCTTGACTCGCGTTCGAAGATACCACGTGTTGATACAAATGTATACTCATCTTCATTAGAACCTAAGCAGTAACCATCTATTGAGTCAACATAACTAGTGATGATTCTACGCATTTTTTGACTTTGCTTTTGATCTAATTCTGCATCTGGTTTAACAATCCCTACAATAGTTTGTGATTCAATATCTAGACGAGTTTGAGTTGAAAGCAAAGTTCTCTCTAACGCGTTTACAACGTCTAATTGTGTAAGAGGAATCAATTCTGATGGAATGTCATTCTTTAAGAGTTGATCATGAACATAAGGTATAGCGGTAAATATAATTGCTTTTGACTTATTGTAGTTATCGATATGATATTTTAAGATGTCTTCTTGATTTGTTAGTTTTTTTGGTGCCGCAAGGACATTTACGTGAAAGCTCTTTAAATCATCAATGATTGACATAGATTGATGAGTACTTACGGTATCAATGGACAAGTTTGCCATTGATAAAACATCTCTGTTCTTAAATAATATAGCATAAAGACCGCTAGTTGTTACAGGTATGTAGCGAACTGACTGGATACTTGTCTCATGTTTTCTGTAGTTTTGACATGTATAGTAATCCGTAAATAATATTGACTCAACTTGTTCGCTTAGTGCTTCTAGTTCTTTAAAACTAACTTCAAAAGATTCTTCTTCTAAAAAGAAGGGACTAATATTAGGGAAATCTCGTAAGACATCTTTGACAAGACGTATACGATCAGAAGACCCTACAATTCCGATTTTAATTTCAATCGAAGATCTCATATTATACTCTCCTTACATGTTGTTTCAATTTTATGGTATCATGCAAATCTTTATTTAGCAATTAAATTTAAGACACGATAAAGACTTGTTGAAAGCGATTAACTTATGTACAATATTTTCAGGAGGAAACTTATGGAAAAGTATATAATGGAATTTGCACAAGAGGAACTGAAGCGTTTTCAAAGTCTGTCAAGTGATGAAAAATCAATTAAATTAAGTATCAACAATATTTTCAATCAAGATAATTACCTATTGGATATTGATGATCATGGGGGTCATATAATCTCTAGTAATGCACGTGGGTTACTTTATGGTGTTTATAAATATGCACAGGTTTACTTGGGTTTTGATTTCTCTAAAATTGGTAAAGAAACACTTGGAGAACCATCTAATGAGATTTACAAAACACATGCGCCTAGATTCATGCGACGTGGTAATATCTTTGAGGTCATTAACGATATTGATTACCTTTTGAATCAAATTGATATGAATGCAAAGTATGGACATAATGAAATGTTCTTTACATTCTTTCTATTTGATGAGGTGAAGGATAGTATTGTCTCTGATTTACTTAAACGTGGTATCGAAGTAACTTTAGGCGGACATAGTTTAAAATACTTACTTGAACCTATCTTAGATTTAGAAAAAAATGAGTCAGCTAATTTAAGTTTTTATAAAGACGACAATCTTATGAACTATATTGTCGACAAGGTTGTTAAGATTTGTGAAGAAAATCCAGTAGTTAAAAGAATTTCACTTTGGCCTCAGGATATTGGAATCCCTGAGAGTAAGGGATTGGAGTTCATGCAAAACTATATCGATTTTAATCTTAGAATTAAGAAAGCTTTAATTAAAGCTGAATTAGATGTAGCCGTTGAGTTTATAGTATACAATGCGGGGTTAAATTGGGAGATGTTATCGTATTATGATGATCTAGAACTCTACGATGAACTTGATGTCTTATATGCTTACTGGGGACGAGATTACAGTCGTCCATTCGAGGATCAAAGAGCACTTTCTTCCTTGAAATCTTGGATTAAGGTCGCTAATGTAACTGTTTTGGAATATTATAGTGACTTCTTTATGATGAGTGAAATATATCCGCCTTTGGGTCATAGGATTAATCAAGACATTAATTTTTATGAAGAACTGGAAGTGAAAGGTGTACTTAATCTAGTAGTACCTTTATTGTCAAGTAGAACTTCAAACTATTATATAGATCGATATGATTATCAAAACTATCATCAAGAAAATAATATTACTTATAGTAATTGCTTATGGGAAAAGAACGCAATAGAAAAATCTGATTTAGAGAAGCATATAGCTTTTCTAACAAAATACAATAAAGTTTACTTTCCTAAGCGTCTTGTTGATATTGAACTTGATGATGAGAAGAAAAAAATACTTAGAGATATATTAGCGGTATTGCAAGAAAGTAAATACGAAGAAATGTTGAGAGAAGTTATTTCGGTGCAATTAAATGAACAAGCATAGAATTTATGCATTACTTGATTTAGCAACGAAACTAATGGTTATTAACTTTCTGTGGTTCCTTAGTGTTTTATCAGGTTTTATAGCGTTTACTATTTTCCCTGCAACAGCAGCTTTATTTATTTGTGTTGAAAGACAATTACGAAGCTCTCTTGCTTATTCAGAGATTACTAAATATTTCTTTAAAAATATGTTTGAAAACTTTGCAAAGTTCTCTGTTATCGGTTTAGTTTTCACCTTCTTCTTTTTGATATTGAGTAGTAATTTTATTTTTATTTATAACTATAGAAATGTATTAATCGTTAAAATGCTATTACAACCTATCATGATCTTTATTGGAATCCTGGGAGTAATTCTTTTTATGAATATATTTATGGTAAACGTTTATGAAAAGACAGGTTTTAAGGGTTTAATGAAAACTAGTGTTAAGAATGGTTTACGATACCCTTTTAATGGTATTGCACGTGGATTGATTTTGGGAGCAGTTATATTTTTATTAATCATGTTACCTGGTTTATTGCCTATCATTTCAATGAATGTTGTAGCGGTAGCGAGTGTTTGGATCTTTCCTAAACTCAATAACTTGGAAGGTTAAATAGATAAGGACATTAATAAAGACACATTAATGACAATAAAGGACACATTAAAGACTTGATTAAAGACAGGTGAAAACGCTATCATGTCAGTGTACAAAGGATAACCTTATACACAATTAGATTTCAGATCACAAGGAGGATTATAATGAAAAAGATCTCGAAGTTATTAGTTGTAGCGCTATTAGCGGCTTTAGTACTTACAGGGTGCTCTAAAGGCGGCGACAAAGGCGGCGACAGCAAGGAAATTACGTTATGGACTATGCCATTTGCTGGTGATAGTGAAAAACTAGAAGCATTATGGGGAGACTTAGCAACTAAGTTTGAAAAAGACACTGGTGTTAAAGTGAACTGGGAAATTATACCATGGGGAAATAGAGGGACTAAGATTCTTACTGCTCTTGCATCAGGATCAGGACCAGATGTATTCTATGTTATTCCAAGTGAAGCACCAAAATATATTGATGATGGTCTAATTCAAGACTTGACTCCGTACTTAGATGCTAAAGACTTAGAAGATTTCATGGATAGTGCTTTAGAGCCTACTAAGTTAGGTGATAAGCAATATGGACTACCTATCTTAACTGAAGCTTATACTCAGCTTTATAATAAGACAATCCTAGATGAGTTAAATGTTACTGAGTTACCAAAAACTTGGGAAGAATTTGATGCATTAGCAGCTAAAGCTAAAGCAGCTGGTTACTATGCGACAAGTTATCAAGCAGCAGGCTCATTGAACTCAACGCTTTACCAATATATTTGGCAAGCTGGCGGAGACATCTTGACACCTGAAGGTGAAGTTAAAATTGGTGATGCTGAAGCACTAAAAGCATTTGAATACATTAATAAGTTAAGTAAAGAAGGATATATTCCTAATAACGTAATGGATACAGATTCACTACGTACACAATGGAACTCAGGAAAAGTTATGTCAATTAAAGGTGGCGTTCCTGAAATTGGCGAAATCGACAGCTTTGAAGTTCTAATTGGTGAACCTCTATCTGCTGGTAAGCAAGCTACATTTGGATCTTCTGGATCATTTGTATTATCAAATGTTTCTAAGAATGCTAAAGCAGCTGCAGATTTTATCAAGTTATTAACATCTGAAGAAACTCAAAAAGAGTTTAATACATTAACAGGTTATATTCCAAGTAGAATTTCAGCACAATCAATCTTAGACAACGATCCAGTTGGTAAGAAGTTAGCGGAATTTGCACCTTTAGGAATTACTGGTGTTAGACATCCACTTTCAGCTGATATTACAGCTCCAATTCAAGCGGCAGTTCAAGCTATGCTAGAAGGATCTTCTACTCCTGAACAAGCAGTAAAAGATTCAGTGGACGCAATAAATGCATTATTAGGTAAGTAATATTATTAATGGTAAGTGCAACCGTTTTGGTTGCATTTACTATAGTTAAAGGAGTTAAATATGACAACATTACCCATACAGAAGAATAAAAAACCATTTAAAGAACGCTTATTTCGTGAGTTAAAGAAGAATGCTTTGGTTTATATCGTATTAGTTCCTGTTCTTCTTCACTTCATGATTTTCCAAATAATACCGTTTGTAATCAGTTTCTTTCTAACGTTCTTTGATTACAAAATTATTGGACCCTCTAAGTTCGTTGGACTTAAACATTGGATTTATTTCTTTAAAGATCCTATTGCTATTAGATCACTTTGGAATACAGTATTGTTCTCAGCATACTATATTTTACCTACACTTGCATTAGGGCTAATACTTGCACTTGTGATCAACTCGGATATGAAAGGTGCTAAGTATCTTAAGTTAATCTTCTTCTTACCAGTAGTTACTTCATTTGTAATTATTGCTGGTGTGTGGGCGTGGATTTTTACAGGTACTGAGGTAGGGATTGTGAACTACTTACTGAGTTTTGTAGGCATTAGTCCTCAACTGTTCCTGTCTAATTCAAAACAAGCTTTATTTGTATTAGCTGGCCTTAGTATATTCAAGGTTTGCGGTAATACAATGATATATTATTACGCAGGTTTGAAATCGATTGATAAGCAAGTGTATGAAGCAGCTAAGATTGATGGTGCTTCTCCATTTAGAACATTCTGGAGTATTACATTCCCAATGTTAAAACCAATTCACTTCTATGTATTGATTACAACAACGATTGGTTCATTTCAAATCTTTGATTCAGCTTATTTACTTACATCGGGGGGTCCTAACTTCTCGACAACAACACTTGTATATTACTTATATCAACAAGGGTTTACGAGCCTTAACTTAAGTTACGCGGCTGTAATATCGTATATACTATTTGCGATTGTACTGGTGATATCATTAATTCAAAGGAGATATTTCAATGAAAAATAAAACAAGCAATATATTGATTACAATATTGAAATATACGTTTGTGTTCTTGATTGTAGTAGCATTTCTATTACCATTTGCAATAATGATCATGGGTGCTTTTAATGATATTCAATATGCGTCCTTTGATCCATTATTCTGGATTCCTAAAGAATTTTCTCTGGCTAACTTCCAACGAATTTTTGCTAGAAAAGATTACTTAACGTGGTTAAAGAACTCAGTTATCACAACTGTAATTCCTGTTTTCTCGCAAATGTTCTTTGCGGCCATCTTAGGTTATATATTTGGTAAAAAGAAGTTTGCTGGACGGGAGTTCATTTTCTGGATGTTTATGGCAGTTATTATGATTCCTCAGCAACTACTTATTATTCCTAAGTATATTATGTTTGCTAGATTAGGTTGGATTAATACGTATTTGGCATTAATTGTTCCTGAGTTATGGGGTGTAATGGGAGTTTTCTTAGTTAGACAGTTCTTGCAGTCTGTTCCTGATGATTTAGAGGAAGCAGCACGCATTGATGGAGCTAATGATTTCCAAATATTTACTAAGGTAATCATGCCACTAACAATGCCAGTAGTTGCAACTGTTGGTACGTTTACGTTTGTATCTAGATGGAATGATTTATTCCAACCACTTATTTATACAACTCAGAGAAGTATGTTTACATTAACTGTTGGTTTAGCAAGTATGTTAAGTCAAGAGGGTCACTTTGGGATGGAAATGGCAGGATCGCTTATTTCATTCATACCTTCGTTCTTAATATTCATTTTCTTCCAACGTTACTTCACTGAAGGTATTCAAATGTCTGGTATCAAATAGGAGGGTATATGAAATCAATTAAAGTACTAGCAACACAAAATGGAAATATAAGTGTTGTGGAGTCGACGTTAGACTCACTAGATAAGAATTATGTATGTATTGAAACAGAGTACTCAGCTATTAGTGCTGGAACTGAGTTAACGATTATTGATAATAAAAGTGATCGTATGGTTAATTTAGGCTATAGTGCTAGTGGTGTAGTTGTTGAAGTGGGTGAGTTAGTTACTGAGTTTAAAGTAGGCGATAAAGTAGCGGCGTATGGTGGTCCTTATACAGGACATAGAACGATGTTGCAAGTACCTAAAACTCTTGTAGCTAAAGTACCTGATAATGTAAGTATGCAAGATGCTAGTCTTGCTGGATTAGGTGCTATCGCAATTCACGCACTACGTCATGCTGAAGTTAGTTTCGGAGAAGTTGTTGTTATCGTAGGACTTGGTATTTATGGTCAATTAATCGCTCAGGTAGCGCGTGCTGCAGGTATGGTGGTATTTGCCTTAAATAGAAATCCACTGCGTGCTAACATGCTTAAAACTGCTTCTATGGGAGATATAGTCCCTTATACTGATGAAAAAGAGTTAGAAAAAGACTTAGCGGCTTACACAAATAATCGCGGTGCCGATGCTGTGTTTCTATGCACAGGAGGCGACTCAAACTACTTGACTAATAAGAGTCTTGAGTGGTGTAAAGATCGTGGTGTATCGATGATTGTTGGGGATCTACAACCAGTTTATGATCGACCACTTATGTTTGCGAAAGAGATAACTATTAAAGTATCTCGTGCAGGTGGACCAGGACGCTATGACGCTAATTATGAAAAAAATGCAGTGGACTATCCATATGGATATGTACGTTGGACAGAAGGTCGCAACGTAGCAGAATACTTACGATTAGTAAGCGAAAATAAAGTAAAAGTTTCTACATATTATGATAAAGCATTTGAATTAGAAGAATATCAAGTAGCTTATGATGCATTAAGAGAGAGGCAAGCACCTGTTCTTACGCATCTGTTTAAATATAGAATTGAGGGCAAGTAAATGCAGACACTTCAAAAGATTGAAGAAATGATGAATACTCCTTCTTTATCTCTTATTGAGGACATTAAGAGGCTTGAGGGGGATGTAATAATTTTAGGGGTAAGTGGAAAGATTGGATATAATTTATCAATCTTACTAACTAAGGCCTTAAAGAAAGCCGGTAAAACCAATAAAGTTATTGGGGTAGCTCGCTTTAGTGATGGTTTAGAAACACGATCAAAATTTGAAGCGATTGGTGTCGAAACTATCGTATGTGACTTTATGGATGATGCATCCTTAAAATCACTACCAAAAGTAGATAATGTTATTTTTATGGCAGGTTATAAGTTTGGAACCTCCGGTAATGAAGACTATACATGGGCGATTAACTCTTACCTACCAGGTAAGGTAGCAGAACACTTTGATAAGTCCAAGATTGTCGTATTCTCTACGGGATGTGTTTATCCGTTAGTGGATGTTTCAAGTGCTGCACCTTCTGAAGAAGATCCATTAGGAGCTATTGGTGAGTATGCACAATCGTGTTTAGGAAGAGAACGCATCTTTGAGTACTTTGCGAAGAAAAATAATACACCTATGTTAATCTTTAGACTAAACTATGCAATTGATGTTCGCTATGGAGTATTACTTGAATTAGCACAGTCAATTTATCATGGTTATCCAGTTGACTTAACGATGGGACAGGTCAATGTAGTTTGGCAACCAGATGTATCAGAGGCAGCGATTCGTAGTCTATTTCATACGCAAGTTCCAGCTAATATCTTGAACTACACTGGACCAGAAACGTTGTCAGTGCGTTGGATTTGTGAGCGCATGGCAGAACATATGGGTAAGGAAGTCACGTTTGTTTCAGAAGAGGCTCCAACAGCTCTATTAAACAATGCTTCTAAAGCACATGAACTCTTTGGTTATCCAAGAACTACAATACGAGAAATGATTCAACACGTATGTGATTGGGTAATGCTTGGTGGCGATGTTGATGATAAACCAACTCATTTCCAAGAAAGAGATGGAAATTACTAGTGAAAGATTCAATATTAAATTTAATTAGAGAAGGGGTAGCAATTCCGGCTTTACCCCTTGCTTTAAATAGTGATAAAAGTTGGGACATCAATAGCCAAAGAAGATTAGTACACTATTATCTAGATAGTGGAGCGGGCGGTATTGCAGCATGTGTTCATACAACACAATTTGAAGTTCGTGATCCAAAGTATAACTTATATGAGCCGATTTTAAGGCTAACGTATGAGGAGATTCTTAAGCGAGATAGAGTTGATAGTTTTGTGAAGGTTGCTGGAGTATGTGGTAACACAGAACAAGCTGTCGCTGAAGCAATGATTGCTAAAGAGATTGGATTTGATGTTGCTTTACTAAGTTATGTAGGGTTAAACGATTTAAGCGAAGAAGAGCTGTTAGAACATACGCGTGCTATCGCTAGAATAATGCCAATCTTTGGATTCTATTTACAGCCATCTGTTGGTGGGAAAATACTTAGTTTCAATTTTTGGAAAGAATTTGCAGAGATTGATAATGTAGTTGGTATCAAAGCAGCACCATTTAATCGATATTGTACCCATGATGTAATGCGTGCAGTTGCCCATTCATCTAAACGCGATAATATTACATTATATACAGGAAATGATGATAATATCGTAATGGATTTAGTTAGTACCTATTCTTTTAATGTTAATAATGAAGTTGTTAAGTTAGGCTTTAAAGGAGGACTACTGGGCCATTGGGCGGTGGATACGCATTCTAGTGTTCAGTTGCTAAATAAGCTAAAATCTAAAACTATGAGTTTAGAAGAAATTAGTATTATTAATGCGCAAGTTACCGACGCAAACTCAGCTTACTTTGATGTAGCTCATAGTTTCAAAGGTTCTATTGCCGGTATTAATGAAGTCCTAAGAAGACAGGGATTACTACAAGGTAATTGGTGTCTTGAGGACAAAGAAGTGTTAAGTGATGGTCAGTTTGAAGAGATTAGTCGTGTTAGATCTAGTTATCCACATCTTACTGATGATGACTTTATTAAAGAGAACATAAATAAGTGGAACACTTATATATCTGAATAGTTTGTTTTTCCTTCTTATAAAGAAAAAACCCGTCCTTCATAACGGGTTTTTTCTATGTAACTATAATATTTGATTTGTGTCTATTAGTCTTTCTCTCAGTGTATCAATATTGATATCAATAGCATTCACATTACTAGTTAGCGCTATTGAAGCAGCAATACCGGCTGCTTGACCAAGTGCCATGCTAGTGGGTGATACGCGAGCACTTGCGAATGCTTCATGTGTAGTAGAAATTCCTTTTCCTGTAACAATTAAGTTCTTAGAATTAAGTGGAATCATGGCTCGATAGGGAATAGAGTAGTAAGCACCTTTTTCAAGTTCAATAACTTCCAATCCCTTACCATCCGGAGAGTGGATATCGATAGGCCAAGCACCTAGCGCTACTGCATCATCAAATTGTCTATTAGATACAATATCATGTTCAGTTAGAACATAATGTCCTACAATGCGGCGTGTTTCTCTAACGCCTACTTGTGTCGGTGTTTCTTCTAAGATAGTATTCTCAAATCCTGGGATATACTTTTTAAGAAATGCCCATATATTAAATACTTGGCGTCTTCCAATAATAGCAGCTTCACTTAAATCAAAGTCTCTAATTGATACTTTATCTATGATTCGGCTCATATTAACAACCACTTCACCGCGACGGTTCATCTCAAACAGTAATACACGATCGCGGTCTAAATCAAGGTCGTTGTTTTTTCTAGCTTCTTCCACGATATCAAAGAACCCAGCAATTGCGATTCGCCTTGAATCTTTCATGCTTTTTAGCTTCTCATCAATCACAAACTGATCAGGATGAGCATCCATATAGTCAGTCACAGTATCTATATCAACATTGCTTAAACGAAACATCATAGACATTGGTTGTGTTTTCCCATCACTATCGCGACCTAGTTTAGTTTCAAATCCACTATAGTATGCTAAATCACAATCTCCGCTTGCGTCAATAAACTGTTTTGCTTTAACGATATGTTCACCACTTCTTGTTCGTAATGTTATTGAATGAATTAAGTTATCATCTACTTCGACGCCAATTACTTCACTGTGAAATAGAATTTTAACTCCATCTTCTAATAGAAACTCCTGTGCTAAGTACTTATAGAACTCTGGCTCAACAGGGGTTACTGTGGAACCAAATCCAATAGGGTCATTAATATGACCGATAGATCCACCTTGCTCTACAATGCGCTGAACAAGCTCTTCACCATATCCACCAACTACTTGTTTAGTACCGGCATGAAATGTCATCAAGGGTACAACTAAACTAACGGTTGCACTTCCTCCTAAAAATCCATAGCGTTCAATTAATATTACTCTTGAACCTTCTTTTGCGGCAGCTTTGGCCGCCATTATACCTGATGGGCCTCCACCAACTACAACTATATCTGTTTCTAATATCATGTTATGTCTCCTTTTCTAATAAAATATATTGTTGCCATTTCATCATCGCTTGCTATTGCGATGGTTTCATTTTCTTTATCATAAGCAAGAGAACCTAAGCTTGCTGAGTGATGGGCGCCTAATTTACTATCTTCATAGGCAGCCATACCCAGTACTTTTAGACCTTGTTCTCTATTGAATCTAAACAATTGATTTATATCGTCGCGATCTCCTAATATACCTATAACAGTTTGATCATCTATTTTGATCATATCTTTAATAGGAGAGAATACACCTAATGCACCTAAAGAGAAAACGGAGTTATCATTAATTAGCGCAAACATTCCATCTAGTGTAGAAACAAGATAACTTCCATCATCAAACTGGATGTACTTATCAACGATCGCTCTATATTGTCTGCCATTATAGAAGGGTAGATTTTTAATGTGACTAAAATCTTTCGTAGGTTTTTCATCGATACTAATATTACTTGGTACGAGTTCTCCATTTCTTAGTACATAGTTAGTGTAGTTTGTGTTAATCATTAGATCAGTGTCATAAAAAATACTCGTTATCTTTTCATCGCTCTTTAACTGTTTCCATAATGGAATGGGGTTAAAAAGGTGTTTATTGTAAAAGTGATTATCATCTACGATTGACCAGTGATCAACGATACTTTGTCCATATGTAGTGTAATTGCCATTATTAGGATATATAAGTGGATCAGTACATATTGGTCCTTTATTAGGGGTTAGATTTCTTGTATTAACGTTAGTTATCTCTACGCCATCATTTGCATGATTGGTTCCTACGATTGTGAGGATACCTTCGTTGTAGTGTATTCCACATGTACGCACACTGGCTCTTGTTTCTGTACCAACAATCCCCATATCTATAGGGGGATTAACTAAGTCCCATTTCATAAGTATTGATGCAGTGATGAAGTCTTCGTTATTGTCTAATCTAGCTCCACATACAACATACCAAAGGTTTTTTTCATCATCAAAGGTCATTGCGCCAATATATTTAGTGGTTTCGTATTCTTTGATCATTAAATCAAAGTCTACATAACGTCCTACTGTTTCTAGGTTATTAGATGTTGTGTTATAGACTGATATTTCATCATGGTGCATACCTGCCATAAATAAGTTATCATCTTGAGATGCTCCTGTAGTTAAGTATGCATGGTTATATCCTTTGTGAGAAGCATTAGGTAGGACATAAGGTAAAGTTTCTACTTTTTGAGTAGTTGTGTTTATCCGTTTTAAGTGTCCATTTCTAGTTGAGAAGTAGATATTATCATCGGGTCCCATTAGTAATCGATAGGAAGCTTTTTCTACTTGCTTTCCTAGGTCTACTACTTTACGTGTATCTAAATGATACTGATATAAGTGACCTTTCATGAATCCAAGTGTGTAGTAGACTCTATTCTTTGGATCGTATAATCCTCCGTATAGAGTTTCTCTGGGTACTAAGATTCCATGATTCTCAGTTTTATCTGTATTGGGATCGTATGTTAGTATGCTGCTTCCCGCAAAACCTTCCCAGGGATTACTGTAGTTAGAGTAGGGCATCCATGCAGGATGTTCGGGTGCTTTATCGGTAGTATGGGTAGCCATGATTAAGACACCGTCTTCCATTACTGAAAGACTTGTATGAAGTTTACTATCTCTAATAAACCTCTCGTTTGGTAGTATCATGTTTTCGGCATCAAAGATGTCTCTAACAGTATTATTCTTTACATCATACTCAACTAATTTTGTATAAGCGCTTGTAGTTAGTTCGGTACACAATGCGAAGTATATTTTCCCGTTTGGATGAAGTATGCTATCCCAAATGGCGTTATATTTATTAGGTGAAGGGTATACAAATTGTGTTACATTACTTTGATTAATAACACGCATTGTATCTAAGTCATCGTAAATAAATCTATATTTCATTTTATCAACTTTATAGTAGTGTTTAGATACTATAAAACTCCTTTCTATCATCTACATCACTAGTTTATCACTCAATTTAACCGCTTTCAATTTAATGAGACTTATGGACATCATAAGGACAAGTTAGGTTTTTATATAGGTAGTTTAGTTGCCTCTTTTATACTTATAGTGTAATATAATATCCGTGGACAGGGGTGGCCTTTGGGCCTGAGACATTCCCTTTGAACCTGATCTAGGTAGTTCTAGCGTAGGGAGTTCTGTATTTCCTTACGCCTCATTTTATGGAGGTGTATTTTTATGAGAAAGACTAGAGATCTTACATTGATGGCTATGTATTTAGCCCTCTATGTTGTTTTAGCTAAGTATTCGGAGATGTTTATTCCGTTTCTTAGGATGCCACAGGGCGGAAGTATTGAGTTATCAACGATAGTGATACTTGTAGCTTCATATCAGTTGGGCGTTAAAAAAGCGCTTATTGTGGCGCTTGGTGGTGTGTTCTTAGAGTATACGATAGCAGGTAAGGCGTTCTATGGCTATAGTGCGTTGCAGATTTTCCTGGACTACGTTCTTGCGTTTGGTATTTATGCTTTTGCAAGTGTATTACCCGTACGTAATAATAGAGTTCCTATCGGAGTAATCTTCACCAGTATTATTCGTTTTCTAGCACATACTATTTCTGGAGTTTTATACTTTCCAATTGAATCAGATTCAATAGGAGCAATATGGTATGCTTCAGGGGCTTACAACTTACCTTATATGTTGGTAAATATGATTCTAGGATTTGTGGTTATATTACTGATATTACCACGCATTGAAAGAGGTTTAAACGGAAGTTAATTCTTCCGTTTTTTAATTTTGTGTATGAGTTTGTCTATGGTATAATATAGCCGGTAAAATGATGTTTTACCTAGAAAACTAAAGAGTTTCTTTAGTTAAAGGAGTGTTATTATGTCAAAGTATATTGGTACAGTCTCAAGGGGTATTCGTACTCCCATTATACGTGAGGGAGATGACCTTTGTGAGATCGTAGTTGATAGTGTTATTGAAGCGGTAGATTCAATAAGCGTTGAGTTAGGGGACCGTGATATTGTGGCCTTAACAGAATCTATACTAGCAAGGGCACAGGGTAACTATGCATCAATTGATATGATTGCGAAGGATTTAAAGACAAAGTTTCCAGGTGATACGATTGGAGTTGTGTTTCCAATTCTATCGAGAAATAGATTTGAAACAGTATTAAGAGCCGTAGCGCGTGCTTTTGATCATGTTTATGTTATGTTGAAGTATCCAAGTGATGAAGTAGGTAATGCGCTTATATCAATGGATCAATTATATGAGTCTGGTTTAAATCCGTATACTGATGTACTTGATTATAATGGTTTTAGAAAAGCCTTTGGAGTTTCTGTTCATCCTTTTACTAAAGTAGACTATATTGAAATGTATAAAGAAGTGATTGAGAGTGAGAATGCAAAAGCATCATTCATTTTTGCGAATCATGAGAATGTACTCAAGGATTATGTTGATCAAGTATTAGTAAGTAATGTACATGATCGCGAACGTACGATTCAACAAGTTAAAGACGCTGGAGTTGAAGTCGTTTATGGTTTAGGAGATATCTTAGTATCATCAGTTGATGGTGGTGGATATAATGATGACTTTGGTTTAATGGGATGTAATCGTTCTACTGATGAAGAAGTTAAACTATTCCCACGAGATTCTCAAATAGTAGTTGAGAAGATTCAAAAGATGTTTATGGAGAGAACAGGTAAACATATTGAAGTTATGGTTTATGGTGATGGAGCCTTTAAAGATCCAGTGGGTAAGATTTGGGAGTTGGCTGATCCAACCGTTTCTCCTGGATATACAAAAGGGTTAGAAGGAACGCCTAACGAAATTAAAATTAAATATTTAGCGGATAATGATTATAAGGATTTAAGTGGTGAGGAGTTAAGTAAAGCAGTACAAGAGCAAATCTCTAGTAAGAGTGAAGTGGCTGGTAATTTAGCACTGGGTACAACGCCACGTCGTATTGTTGATTTAGTTGGTTCACTATGTGATTTAACCAGTGGTTCTGGTGATAAGGGTACTCCTGTAGTATTGATTCAAGGTTACTTTGATAACTTTGCATCATAATACTTTAGGGGAATAGCTTTTGATAAGTTCACTAAGTTCATTTCTAGTTGAATGCCTTTTAGTCCAGCACTGAATAGAAAACTGTCCATTTCTTGGGCGCTAATATCAATATAAGTGTCAAAGAACTTCTTCATACCAATAGGGGAGCATCCACCATGGATATATCCTGTTAGGTTTAGGAGTTCTTTTTCTTTTATCATGTGAATACTTTTTTCGTTAGTTAGATGTGCTGCTACTTTTAAATCAAGTTCTTGATTTAATGGCAACATAAAAACATAGTGGTTATTAGACTTTCCCACTGTAACTAAAGTTTTAAATACGGTAGGTATTGTTGCTTCGTCTTTTTTTGTGTCGTATGTACGAGGTATATATTCAATCTTTTTTTGGTCGAGAATGCGCATGGCATTGGTCTTTTTTATCTTTTTCATATAAATATAGTAACGTAAAATGAAAAGAATTTCACTATTTATGAAAAGATTATACATTATGCTTGACATTAGTTTAAAAGACTTATATAGTAATTACAAATTCTATGAACAAGAGAGTAAACTATTCTTAGTTAAAGCGAGTCAGAGATTGGTGAGAGTCTGATAATGATAGATTAGTTGAAACGCACTTGGGAGATGTTAGTTTGAAGTAATAGTAGAACTAATCGGATCGACACCGTTATGTCTTAAAGGGGTAAGATGTTATATCTTGCAACTAGAGTGGTACCGCGATTGTTAACTACAGTCGTCTCTGGATTATTTCCAAGAGGCGACTTTTTTATTTCTTAGTCATCTTGGAGACCAAGTTAGATGAAAAGGAGAAAATGAAAATGAAAAAACTTCTAACAAGTATTTTAGTAGTAATGGTTGTATTTGGTTTAGTTGGTTGTGGTAAAACTGTAGAGATTAGTACAGTTGATAAAATCAAAGAAAAGGGCACTCTAGTTTTATTAACGGAGGCAACATTCCCACCCTTTGAATATGCGGGATCAGGTGAAGATTCAGTAGACGGTATTGCCGGCGTAGATATTGAGTTTGGTAAAGCTTTAGCAAATAAACTTGGTGTTGAACTTAAGGTAATGGATATGGACTTTGATACATTAACTGAAGGATTAAAATCTGGTAAAGGAGATATCATCTCTGCAGGTATGACAGCTAATCCTGATCGTGCTAAAGTAGTAGATTTCTCAAAGCCTTATTTCGATAATGCTTTGTATGTAATTGTTAAGAAGGGCTCTGATATTAAGAGTGCTGAAGATTTAAATGGTAAAAAAGTAGCGGTTCAACAAGGGACTACTGGTAATGACTATATTGATGCTAATACTGAAATTAAAGGTCTTACATTTGGTGGAATGGTTGAAGCGGGTATGGCAGTCTTGAATGGTAACGCTGATGCTTCTGTAATGGATATACTAACGGCACAAATAATTGTAGCTAATAATCCTGATTTAGTTTTATTAGAAGCGCCAGTGGCGAATGAAGAAACGTCAATGGCAGTTCAAAAGGGTAACGACTCTTTATTGAAGGTTGTTAATGAGTTATTAGATGAGTTAAAAGCTGATGGAACATTGCAAAAATGGTTTGATATGCATTATGATTCGTTAGTTATAGAATAGGAGATTTCATGAATTTAAGTTTGGAAGGATTTTATAATTCGTTATTTAGTGAAGGACAATGGAAAGTATATCTAGAAGCAATGAAGGTTACTTTATTGATATCTTTATACGCTTGTATCATAGGTATTATTATTGGACTTACTATAGCGATGATTAAATATACATATGCGGAAAGAAAGCGCGAGAATAATGTAGGGCCATTGCTTAGCATTGCTTCATTTCTTGCGAATCTGTATACAACAATCATTAGAGGTACACCTGTCTTGTTGCAGCTGATAATATTATATGGTTTAGTTTCTGTTGCCACTGAAGGATTTCAAGCAGCTGTTATCGGATTTGGAATTAACTCTGGGGCGTATGTAGCAGAAATATTTAGAGCAGGTTTATCATCAGTAGATAAAGGGCAACAAGAAGCAGGGAGATCACTGGGATTAAGTGCTAACAAGACGATGCGTCTTATCACTATTCCTCAAGCCTTTAAGAATATTCTTCCAGCTTTATTCAATGAATTTATATCATTGATAAAGGAGACATCAGTTGCTGGTTCTATAGCCGTAGTAGAGATTACTAAAGTTGCCGAGCGCTACAAAGGAAAGAGCTTTATGTTAGAGCCATTGTTTGTGGCGGCTGGTTTGTACTTAATGTTAACCATCGGTTTAACGCAAATTCAGAAATTGCTTGAAAGGAGGTTAGCACGTAGTGATAGAAGTTAAAGATTTATGTAAGTCGTTCGATAAAAAGTTGGTTCTGAATCATGTTGATGCAGTAGTCAATAAGGGCGATGTAATTGTAATTGTTGGTCCATCAGGTAGTGGTAAGAGTACTTTCTTAAGAAGTCTTAACTTACTAGAGATACCGGATTCTGGATCTATTATGTATGGTGGTATTGATATTGCAACTTTGGTTGGTAAGCAAAAGGGTTTCTTTAAGAAGAAGCAAAGTACGAATATTAATCAAGTGCGCACAAAGATAGGTATGGTGTTTCAACACTTCAATCTATTTTCTCATAAGACTGTATTAGAAAACTTAATGCTAGCTCCTGTTGAACTAGGTATCATGAGCAAAGAAGAAGCTAAGATTAAAGCTTTAGGTCTTTTAGAAAGAATTGGTTTGTTGGATAAGCAAGATGTTTATCCATCTACTTTAAGTGGTGGACAGAAACAGCGTATCGCCATTATTAGAGCCTTGTGTATGAATCCTGAAGTGTTATTATTTGATGAACCTACTTCTGCACTTGACCCGGAAATGGTTGGAGAAGTATTGGATGTAATCAAGGATTTATCTAATGAAAATATTACGATGGTAATAGTTACCCATGAAATGGGTTTTGCGAAGGAAGTAGCGAGTGAAGTTTGGTTTATGGATGAAGGGGTAATAAAAGAAAAAGGATCCCCAAATAATATATTTGAGAATCCTCAGGATGAAAGACTTCAGAGTTTCTTATCTAAACTCCTTTAATATCATCCACCATTTTGTAAGTAAGTACTCTAACTACGGAGTGAACCTTATCTAAATCTGTAACCGATAAGGTAGGTAAGATTTCGATTATTGTTTGAGTCTTTGTTGGTTCAATATGACGGGTACTCGCTGTCTTTAAGATAATATGAGCATCGTCAACATAATCAGAGAAACTAACTTTACATTTTCCGCTTAGCGATATAGCTAGGCGGTTTTTTATATGCATGAGAATTAGTTCATCTAAATCAGCTTCTATGTAAAATTTAATATTAGGAAAGCTAGATTCCAGTGGTAAGATAGCTGCACAAATAAAGAATGCATGAAACTCATAGAGAGATGATGTAGTGATAATACTATCATCAAGATCTTTTAAGTGCGCAAAGAAGTTAGTGAAGTGCTTAAAGTAAGCCGGGAAGTTATTTCTTATTGTAATAGGTCTAATAGTTGGAAACGTGTTGAGTCCATCGTTTTCAAGTGGATAAAGTAAGTTCTTTATATAAAACTTATGGTTTAACTTATGAACAAGTTCCACTTGTTCAGGACTTAGATTGAAATTAAAAGATGCCTCAAAGGAACCAACAAACTTATTACTTAGTTCTGTAATTTTGGGCACTGAGATATTCTTGTAGTTTAAGTCTAAGGCAATTCCATCTAAGTTTAGTGAAGAAAGAAGTAATACCATTAGTTCCCAGTCATCATCGTTAAAGAAAGTTAAGATACGTGGTTTTGCTGGAAAGGTCAGCGCGCGCATGGCTTCATTAATGGGACCACTTAGTTCTAACTCACTTGAGTTTGCTTTGGCTGCGTGTGTAATATATATTATAGCTGCTATCTTACTTAAGTGCTTTTCCTTGGAAATATCTAGGTACTTAGCAACATTTTCAGCTAAGCTATAGAATATATCTGTATTTCCCTTGATTGGTAATTCTTCTAGTTCAAGTTTAATAATACTCATTAGGCGATAGGCCATGATCCTTCTACTATACTCTGGTCCGTTTATCTTCATAACTTTTCCAAATGAAATATGTAGATCCATTTTAATTAGATACTCATTCATTTCCTGTATTCTTCTTCGAATACTTGAGCGGCTAATGAAATTCTCTTCAACAAACTCTAGGGTCTCTGTTGAATTGTTGAAAATAGTTGCTATGTATATTTTATAGGTAAGATCATTAGTTAGTGCATACTTAACAAATTTTTGTAAGTTAGTAGCGTCTCTTGTTAGTGTAATACCACTTCTTTTTGAAATACTAAGTTCTACTTCATTGTTTGGATAAACTTCTAATAAATCCTCTTGAAGTTCCTTCATTATTTTCTTAATTGTTTCAATATTAGAATGACCAATCTCTTTGTGTATTTCTTTGGTTGTAAGTGGTATCTTAGATTCATCTAATAAGAAAACTATGTCTAATTTAGTTTGTGTATAATCATGAAATCCTAAATACAT
>CAZEQW010000006.1:25053-26850 GCA_964514505.1 uncultured Erysipelothrix sp.
CCAAGTCGATGTAATCCACTGTCTATCTTAAGGTGATAGTCTAAGTTTAGTTCAAGTGCGTTCTTTAGCGATAGTTGATTATGAATTGTGACTTCTATTTTATAATCTTTTGCAAGTTGAAATGCCTCTGGTTGAAGACTTCCTAGTACCATGATTGGTAGAGTTATATTATTCTCTCGTAATAGGATAGCTTCACTTATATGAGCTACCGCTAATCTTTTAATGCGCTTGTCTTGTGAAACTATTTTAGCTATCTCAACTAAGCCATGTCCATATGCATTTGCTTTTAATACAGGTATCACAGTGGCCTTATCTAGGTTACTAAAGATAGTATTAATATTGTTGCGTAATGTTTCTGTGTTTATAGTTAGTTTTGAATTTTCGTACATAGATTTATTGTCTTTCTAATATTAGTGGTATAATATATCTAAATTGTATATTAAGGAGCTATGAAATGACAAGAGAAATAGTAGTAGAATCAAGATTTGGTGAGTTTAAGGATCATTTAAGCCGTATGATCGCACACAAAAGTGTATATAGCGAAGATAGTCTACCTTTTGGTAGTGAGATACAACGTTCATTAGAAGAAATGTTAAAGATTGCAGAAGAGATGGGTTTCTCTACATATATTGATCCAAAGGGTTATTATGGTTATGCTGAGATAGGTAGTGGTGAGTTAGTTGGTGTACTATGTCATATTGATGTGGTAAGTGCAGGTGATGAGTCCATGTGGATATCTGATCCTTTTATATTAGATGAACGCGATGGTAAGTTATTTGGTCGTGGTACATCTGATGACAAAGGGCCTACTTTAATGGCTATGCATGCACTAAAGTATTTACTAGATGAGGGCCATGTATTAAGTAAGCGCGTACGATTTATTTTTGGTAGTGATGAGGAACGTTCTTGGCAGTGTATGGATGCTTATAAGAAACATGAGGAGTTGCCTGTAATGGCGTTTGCTCCGGATGCTGATTTCCCTCTTGTGCATGTTGAAAAGGGATTACTTCAAATGCTGATTAATGCTCCACTTGAAGAAGAGAGGGTATTAGTTGGTGGTGATAGTTTTAATGCGGTTGCTGCTCATGCTGAAACTAAAGTCCGTGACGGACTTATTGCTAGTTTAGAGAAACTAGGTATTGAGTACGAGTTAAATGATGAAATAGTACGGGTGCTAGGTAAATCTGCTCACGCATCTACTCCTGATAAAGGTGTTAATGCTATTTATCTACTATGTAAAGCATTAGTAGATTCAGGTAGTGAAACGTGTCTTGAGTATGTTGTTACGCAATTATATGAAAAGGGATTGTTGGATAAGTTTGAGGATGAAGTTTCAGGTAAGATAACATTTAATGTTGGTAAGTCATTTGTGGATCACTCTAACCAAATTGTTAGTGTTGATATTCGCTATCCTGTTAGTTTTAAGTTGAATGAAGTAGCTGATATTGTAGTTGATTTAGCTGCTGAGTATGGTTTGCGTGCTGAAGTAAGTAGCTCTATTGAGAGTTTATATGTTGAAGAAGATAGTGAGTTGGTTCAGGCTTTAATGGGTAGTTATATTGATGTAACTAAAGATGTTGATGCTAAACCATTGAAGATTGGAGGAGCTACCTATGCACGTGCATTTGATAATACTGTAGCATTTGGTGCTGGTTTTCCTGGTTCGGTTTCAACGGCTCATGAAGCGAATGAACATATTGATATAAAAGAGACTAAGAAGGCAATATTAATCTATATGAATGCCTTTGAAAGGTTGGTTTAAGTATGTTGAAGTTTATTAAGTTTGAAGCAGAACAT
>CAZEQW010000007.1:0-26339 GCA_964514505.1 uncultured Erysipelothrix sp.
GTAAATTTATTTGACTTAAGTTTCAATTAAAAGTATTATAGATAAAAGGATGGTGTTTCATGAATCAAAGAGGGTTACTAATTATTTTTTCTGGACCTAGTGGAGTAGGTAAGGGAACAGTACGCGATTTATTTATCGAGAATGAAGAGCTGAATCTTGCGTATTCTATATCGATGACAACTAGAGCTCCTAGGGCAGGAGAAGTTGACGGTGAAGACTACTTTTTTGTGAGTCGTGAAACATTCTTAAAAGCTATTGAAAATGGTGAATTGCTTGAGTATGCTGAGTTTGTTGGGAATTTCTATGGAACACCAATTGCTGAAGTTAATCGATTGCGCGATGAAGGTAAAAACGTTTTACTTGAGATAGAAGTTCAAGGGGCACTTCAAGTTATTGAGCGTGCACCAGATGCACTTAGTATCTTCTTAGTTCCGCCTAATATGGAAGAGTTACGTCGTCGTATTGAGGGGCGTCGAACTGAATCAGCTGAGGTAGTGCATGAGCGTTTATCCAAGGCTGCTAAAGAGATGGAGTTGGTTAATCAGTATCGCTACGTTATATGCAACGATGATCCAGACTTTGCGGCAGATATGGTATCGCTTATTATAAGACGTAATATTGAAGCAACTCTAGATTAGAGTTGCTTTTTATTTGGAGGTAGTTATGCGCGTTTGTAATGTCTATATAGAGGAGTATTTTTTATATAATAGAACACTCACTTATATCTGTGAAGGTTTTAATGTGTCAAAAGGGATGCGCGTTATTATTGATATGAATAACCGTAAGATGGTTGGCTTTGTTGATGAAGTATATGAGGCAAATGAAACTGACTTTAAGTTTAAGCTGAAGTCTGTTCTAGGAGTTGTTGATGAAGTTCCAGTTATTAATGAGGAGCTTACTGAATTAGCGCATCATATGGCTTATACGACTGTATCGCCTTTGATTAGTTGTCTACAGGCAATTTTACCCAATAAACTACGTCCAACAAGTACAAGTAAGAAACCTGTTTTTGAAAGGGTTTTGGTTGCGACTGGAAAAGTATTGGATGATTTAACACCGAAGCAGTTGTCATTCATAGAAAATTTTAGTAATAAGAATGAAATAACTATTAAAGAAGCCCGTAAGTTCTATAGTAGTTATCGTATCCTGATTGATCGTGGTTACTATAAAGAGATTGAACGTGAAGTTGTCTATGATAATAAAGACATTGAAAAAGTTTTACCTAGTTATGATTTGACAAATGATCAAAGGGCGGTAGTTGATGGGGTTGTGTTTAATCAAGCCCATACTTATTTGATTCATGGAGTTACAGGTAGTGGTAAGACGGAAGTTTATTTGACTCTGGCTGAAAAAGCATTAAATGAAGGTAAGCAAGTTCTATTTTTAGTTCCTGAAATTTCATTAACACCACAGATGATTGAACGTGTCTCATTGCGATTTGGTGAAGATGTCGCTATCTATCATTCCGGTTTAAATGATCAAGAGAAGTACGAACAGTATATTAGAATTAATAATCATGAAACGTCAATTGTAGTAGGTACAAGGTCGGCTAGTTTTCTACCCTTTGATAATTTGGGTTTAATCATAATGGATGAAGAACATGATACGAGTTATAAACAAGATAATACACCGACATACCATACAAGAGATGTAGCTAAATATCGAAGTAAGTATCATAATTGTCCTTTGGTATTAGGAAGTGCTTCGCCTTCAATGGGTTCATACGCAAGGGCATTAAAGGGTGTATATACCTTACTTAACTTAGAATCTCGTATTAACGATAGTTTCCCTGAAGTGGTTATTGTTGATACACAAAAGGAGTTAAGACAGAGAAGAAGTGCAGTTTTAACGCGAGATTTAGTTGAACGAATAGAAAATCGCTTAAGTAAGGGTGAGAAAACTATTCTATTGTTGAATAGACGTGGTTATATGACATTCTTACGTGATAGCAGTACAGGACAAGTATTAACCTGTCCACACTGTGATGTGTCTCTTAACTATCATAAGGAGTACAATCTATTGAAGTGTCATGTTTGTGGTTATCAAACGAATAGAATTCCAAAAGGGTCCGATGGTAAGAGCTTAGATGTAATGGGAAGTGGTGTTGGTACACAACGACTTGTTGAAGGACTTTATAATCTGTTTCCTAATGCTCATATTGTTCGCATGGATAGAGATACCACAAGTACAAAAAACTCCCATGCTAAGTTACTACATGAGTTTGATACTGAGGGTGATATTTTAGTGGGGACACAAATGATTGCGAAAGGACTTGATAATGCGAATGTTACTTTGGTTGGTGTGATTAATATTGATGCTGCACTAATGCACGAGGATTATCGTTCGGTTGAAGAAACATTTAGTTTAATTCTGCAAGCAAGTGGTAGAAGTGGTCGTGGTGATAAGGATGGCGAGGTTGTAATTCAGACCTATAACCCTGATCATTATGCTATTATTTATGGGTCTAGAAATATGTATCGTCGCTTCTTTAAGCAAGAGATGCAATATCGTAAAGTAGCAAAGTATCCGCCATACTCACATCTTATATCTTTCACTTTTAGTAATCCCAATGCAGATAAAGTAATGGAAATGGCACAGACTTTTGTTTCGCTGATTGATAGTGATAATATAAGCGTATTGGGTCCTGTTTCTTTAAGGAAGATTAATAAGTTAGAACGTAGTAGAATTATCTTAAAGGGAAAAGACTTAGATGTATTGCTCCAGCGTACGCATCTAGCAATGAATGTATATCTGAGTATTGAAAAAGGAGGTGTTCGTGTTGATGTTAATCCATTGACACTTATGTGATGAGAAGAAAAGAAAGTTATTTAGTACTAAAGGAAGTACTTATAAATAAAAGACATGCTCATTTAGTTTTAAAGGAGCTTAATCTTGATGATCAAGATCAAGCTTTTGTGAGTGCATTAGTTTATACTGTTTTACAGAATTTATTGTTTTTAGAGTATCAGTTTGATGATTTGATTAAACCAAATACTGATATGTCATTGAAGATTATTTTTTATATGGCTGCTGCTCAAGCGTTTAAAATGCGTGATATTCCTGATTATGCGATCGTTAATGAGTCAGTTGAGTTATCTAAAGAGATTGGGGAGAAATATCGATCTGGTTTTGTGAATGCGGTCTTAAAGAAAATGGTTGCACGTGGTGAGCGTGTCATTGATAAAGACGGTGTCGATAAGCTAAGTATTGAGACAAGCATGCCTTTATGGATTCTTAAGCTACTTCAAAGTCAGTACTCCTTTGAGTTTGCTTCAGAATATGCGCATTATGTACAGGGTATTAAACCAACGTATGCTTGGATAAATAAGTTAGTTGATGCAGAAGTTAATATGGATCATTTTGAACAAGGTGAGTATTTGATTGCTAAGAGTTCTCTATTTAAAGATGATAGTTTAGCCAAAGCGGCAGTTGTTATTCAAGATAAAAATAGCCAGGCTGTAGTAGATAGTATGCCTATTGAAGAGGGAATGCATATTTTGGATTGCTGTTGTGCACCCGGAACAAAGACGTTGCGTATTGCTAATAAGATGAATAACATTGGTTCGATAATTGGTGTTGATAATGTACCTGTTAGAGTTGAAGTGACTAGGGATTTAATGAAACGTGCAGGTGTTAGGAATGTTGAAATCATTGAAGCTGATGCCACTGAGATTGCTTTTGAATCAGAGTTTGATTTAGCATTGATTGATGCCCCGTGCTCAGGTTTGGGGGTCTTAGCTCATAAACATGATTTGCGTTACAATATTCTACCCAGTGATTTAGATGAGTTGCAGCAAGTCCAACGTGATATTTTAAGTAATATTGCTAAGTATATTAAAGTAAATGGTACGTTAGTGTATGCGACTTGTACTTTAAATAAGAAGGAAAATGAGAAGCAAATTGAGGCGTTTTTAAATACACATAAGAATTATGAGTTGGTGTTTGAAAAGACATATGATCCGGTTAAAACTTTAGGGGATGGATTTTATGTCGCACATTGTATCAGAAAGTGGTAAAATTATATAAAGTGAGGTATGTAATTTGGAATATATAGCACTTAGTAAAATAGGACTTATGCGAAGTAATAACCAAGATAGTGTTTTAGTAGTTGAAAACAAGGGTGTGTTATTGGCGATGGTATGTGATGGTATTGGTGGTGCTAAGGCTGGCGATATCGCAAGCCAAACTACAGTTAACCATTTTGAGAAGTCTTTTTTGAGTGTAGATAGATTTGATGAAGAAGAAGAAATCATTGCATGGTTTGATTCTAATCTTAAAACTGTTAATGATCTACTCATTCAAATGGCTAAAGATAATAGTGATTATAGTGGTATGGGAACTACTTGTGTGGCTGTAGTAATTACGCAAGATCGTGCGATTGGTTTTAATATAGGCGATTCTCGTATATATGATTATCGTCATCATCAACTTAATCCACTAACCCATGACCAAACGTATGCTTATATGATGTATCTTGAAAATGAGATTACTAAAGAAGAAGCTCAGGTTCATCCTAAACGTAACATATTAATGAATGCGCTAGGAATTAGGGGCTTGGTTTCATTTGAAACCGTTAGAATACCTCTGGGTTGGAATCGTTTGTTGTTAAGTTCAGATGGTTTACATGACTATGTTGATTTGCACTTAATGGAGAGTGCTTTTGAAAGTGATTTGGAAGCAACAGCTAATAAGTTAATTGAACATGCATATGCATCTGGTGGCCCTGATAATGTGTCAGTGGTTATTATTGAAGGAGTACAGAATGAATAGAGTAATTAATTCTCGCTACGAGATCATTAAAAAAATAGGATCAGGGGGAATGGCGGAAATTTATTTGGCTAACGACCTGGTATTAAATAGAGAAGTTGCAGTTAAAGTATTAAGAGGAGATTTGTCGTATGATCCGGTTGCTTTATTGCGTTTTCAAAGGGAAGCAAATGCGGGTAGTGGTTTAAATCATCCTAACGTTGTTGAAATCTTTGATGTTGGTAATGATGGCAATAGTCAGTACATTGTTATGGAGTATGTTGAAGGTGTAACAGCGAAGGAGTTGATTCATCGTCGTGGGGCTTTAGATGTTGCTGAAGCAGTTGATTTTATGTATCAGTTGGCGATGGGACTTGCTACAGCTCATAAGCAAGGAATTATTCATCGCGATATTAAACCTCAAAATATATTAGTTAAAGGTGACGGAACTCTTAAGATTACTGATTTTGGAATTGCTCAGTCCGAGGATGCACTACAGTTAACCAAGACTGATTCTGTTATTGGCTCAATTCATTATTTGGCTCCAGAGTTAGTTAGAGGGGAAGGTGCAAGCGTTCAATCTGATATATATGCTTTAGGGATTATATTTTATGAGCTTTTAACGGGTGATATACCTTTTTCAGGAGAAATGCCAGTTGAGATTGCGATGAAGCAACTACAAGAACCTATTCCTTCTGTCCAAACATTTAATCCAAGTATTCCAAACTCGGTTGTTAATATTATTAATAAAGCAACAAGTAAGAATACTAAGAATCGTTATCGAACAGTTGAAACTATGATTGAAGATCTAACAACTGCACTGGATCCAAGTAGGGCCCATGAGTTGTTATGGATTCCACAGCACAATACTTTGGATGAGACTAAGTTGATTAGTACAATAAGTGGTATCGAAGATGAGATTGAAGAAATTGTGAAACCTACTAACAATAGAAAACGAAATATGATTATTGGTGGCGTGCTTGCGACGGTAGTCGTGGTTAGTGCTATTTTACTCCTAGTATTTGGTGGTAAGAAAGATTTCTTAATGGTTGATTTATCGGGTATGAACCTAGATGAAGCTCGGGATGCTTTGCGTGAACATAATTTATACATTAGTAATAATATAGAATATCAGTTTTCTGATATATTTGAGAAAGGTCAAATTATCTCTACATTACCTGAAGCAGGTACTACTGTAGAGAAGGGAAGTCAAATTAGAGTGTTTGTGTCTAATGGTTCCTATTATGATATTTTAGATTATACTGGTTTGATGATCGATGATGTTAAGGCATTGATTGAGAGTGAGACACGATTGACTGTTAAAGTTACAACTAAAGTTGAACCCGATATTCCTAATGGAACTATTCTAAAGCAGGAAGGATTTGCTGCAGGTGATAAGATTGATCCAAATGAACGTGGTACGATAGTATTTGTAGTTGCGGCTGATTTAGAAGTGTATATGAAAAATTATATTGGCATGGATATACATGAGGCAATGAAAGATTTGAAAAGTTTGGGTATTGAAGCAGAGCTTGTTCCAATTCCCTTTGATGGTCAAGGTGTTGGCTTAACGTTTGATGTTGTTAATCGTACTGATCCAAGTGCTGGTGTGTATTACGTCCAAAAGCCTGGTGAAGTTGTTAAAGTATATTACTATGATTCTGAAGATAAGCAATTAGATGATAGTGAAACAGAAATTACAGAGGGGGAGACGCCATAAAAACAGCTCGTATTATTCGAATAATATCTAATAGATATACTGTATATCTTGATGGAGAACACCATATAGCGGTAGCTATGGGTAAACTAAGATTGGGTGTCAAGCCAGTTGTAGGGGATGTGGTGGAAGTTGAACACTTAGATGATAAATGGGTTATTCAATCTGTTTTAGAGCGTAGAAACATTTTAAAACGTCCGTTGGTATCAAATGTTGACCAAGCTCTAATTGTAATGTCTGCATTAGAACCTGATTTCTCATATACCCTTGTTGATAGATTAATATTCTTAGTAGCGGTTGAAGGAATTGAACCGATAATTGTTGTTAATAAGACAGACTTAGTAGATGCATCTTTTATAGATGAAGTCACCAAAGAGTATGCAGGACATGGCTACAAGATGGTCTTAACTAATAGAAATGATGATGCCAGTGATATGTTAGTGCTATTTAAAGATAAGATTACTGTCCTTGCAGGACAAAGTGGTGTGGGTAAATCTAGTTTAATGAATAGACTAGATGCTAGTTTAAGCATTAATACGCAAGAAATATCTAAAGTACTAGGAAGAGGGAAGCATACAACAAGACATAATGAACTCTTTTATTTAGGTGATGGTTGGGTTGCGGATACACCAGGTTTCTCGTCATTAGATTTTAGTCATCTTACTAAATTAGAATTAGCTCAAGCTGTTCCTGATTTTTCTGATTTAGAACCGTGTAGATTCAGAGATTGCTTGCACCAAAGTGAACCTGGATGTAATGTAAAGATTGCCCTTGAACAAGGAAAACTTTCTAAGATTAGATATGAACATTATATAGAATGCTTAGAACTAACTAAGGAGGATTAAAGATGAATGAGAAGATTGTAGCACCTTCGTTATTATCATTAGACTTTACAAAGATGAATTTGCAAATTAAAAAGGCAGAACTGTCATCTAAGTGGTTTCACTATGATGTAATGGATGGTGTATTTGTAGACAATATTAGTTTTGGGCCTGGCATATTAAAGCAGGTCGATGCAATCACGGAACGATTTATGGATGTCCATTTAATGATTGTTGATCCAGTAAAATATTTCGAATCTTTTATTGAAAGTGGTGCAGACGCTATTACTGTACACGTTGAATGTTTTGAATCAGTAGAAGAAGGTATCGCAGCTATTCAAAAACTACATGAGTTAGGCATAAAAGCAGGTATTTCATTACGACCTAGTACACCAATTGATCTAGCCATACCATATTTAAAGTATGTTGATTTAGTATTAGTAATGAGTGTAGAGCCTGGATTTGGAGGGCAATCTTTTATTCCATCATCAGTAGAACGTATCGCTAAATTTAGCGAGATGAGAAGTTTAAATAACTACGGTTACTTAATCTCGGTTGATGGTGGTATTAATGGCGAAACAGGACCACTTTGTAGAGAAGCAGGTGCTAATGTTTTAGTTGCCGGTTCTTATGTTTTTAATAGTGATGATATTGAAAGTGCCATTGCCTCATTACTATGAAACGAATTAACTTAGTACTAAGGCCTATTAATGTTAAGATAACAGGGGAGACTATTGGTGTTGACTCTGGTGCTTTATATTGCTTAGATAATGGAATTGATATGAAGTTAGCCTTAGGTGACTTTGATTCAATAACTTTAGAGGATTTTAAAAGGTTAGAGGCAAGTGGTGTTAAGATAATTAAGTTTTCTCAGGAGAAAAATGAGATTGATTTTGAACTCGCGCTTAATCATGTAACAACATATGATGAGGTGTATGTATATGGTGGCTTAGGTAATCGACGGGATCATGAGTATACTTTGATGAAGTTTGTGATGGCAGATAGTCGTATAATAGTGGTAGACAATGAGAATCGTATTCAAATGCGTATAGCAGGGACATATACATATCCTAAAAGAGGTTATAAGTATCTGTCTATAATTCCGCTTGAAAAAGGTTTGATTACACTTGAAGGCTTTAAATATCCTTTAAGGAATCAGACGATTGATATTGATTCGTATTATTTAACTTCCAATGAGATAGTTACTGATGGTGTAATTAAGTTGGAAAGTGGTAGGGTTCTAATTATTGAAAGTAACTAATAAAGGCTATAGCAATTAATCTGCTATAGCCTTTATTCTATTTATATTATAAAAAAAAACGGTCTAAACCGTTTAGTTTTTTTATTAACGCGCTTCTTTAGCTTTTAAAGATCTTAGTGCACGAGCGGAAATACGGACACGTTGCGGTTTTCCATCAACCATAATAGTAGCTTTTTGTAAGTTTACATTCCACTTACGTCTTGTAGCACGTAATGAGTGAGAACGATTATTACCCGTCATTCCTTTTTTACCGGATACGGCGCATTGTCTTGGCATACCGTAACCCCCTTTCGTCATAGGCTTGTTTACTATATCATACCAACCAATATATTACAACTGGAAGAATGAAATATTTCATCAATATTTTCTTTTTTTGAAGCCTAAATAATTATAGCATACAAAATATAAATAAGGGAAGTAAATTTTCATCATTTACTTGTGAGAAAAAACCATATTCTAGTACAAAATACCATAAAATCTTTATTGTTAAGGCTAGTTGTGATAAAATATTTATAATATAAGGAGGTATAGCTTTTGGAGAAAAAAATTATAGCTGCTATAGAGCTAGCTGATCATGAAGTACGTTTGGTCGTAGGCCAATTTTTTAATGGTCGGCTTAACGTTCTTAAAGTAGAACGCGTTGCTCACAATGGCATCTCCAATTACACTATTATTGATCCCTATAGTGTTAAAAAGGCAATTCAAAAGGCGATTGATAATGCTTCAAAAAATATTGGTTCAACTATTAGTTCTGCTCTAGTTATAGTCCCAGGATTTAATATGACACGGATAAATAGTGTTCAAACAACAAGTATAAACGGCACCATTACAAAAGAAGATTTGATTAAGGTAGAGGAGTCGTTTTATAAAACAGATGGTCCAAGAGAAAAAGTTTTAGTTAATGTCCTAATGAATCGATATCACGTAAACGGTCTAGCGACACGAAAAATACCTTTGAACGAAAGGTGTAATGAGTTAAGTGTTGAAGCAGATTGTTATTACTGTGATAAAGGTGTCGTGTTTGATTACTTAAAGGTAGTTGAGAATGCAGGTATTCGTGTTATTGATATAATTATGTCTGATATTGGTCTTGCTAAAGAGGCTTCCTTGTTAGAACAATCTATTAGTGAGTCGATAATTGCGACTGTGTTTGAGCGTGATACCATTACTTTAACACTGTATCAAAAGGGTCAAATCATGACAAACATCATTTTAGATGCAAAACTTCAGACTATTTTTGATAAAGTTATGTCAACGTATAATTTCGATGATGCAATAGCAGAAAGATTATTATATTACAATTTAGACATTAATGATGTAAGCCCGTCTCTAAATCCAATCTTTGCATGGAGCACTAAAACTGGCAATCATTCTCTTAATAAAAAAGATTTATTAGATTTAGTTGGTGATGATTTAATTAAAATATTAGACGAAGTGCATGATGTCGCAACACCAATATTTGAGATGGGTGATGCACGTTATATCGTTACTGGTGAATCCAGTGTAATAATGGGAGTTGTTGAAATACTTAAAACTATAAGCCAGGTGGAAGTTAGCTTATATAGACCAACTACATTTGGTGTTAAAGATCCGGCATTTACAACATTATTAGGGGCTTTCTATTTCTATAAGGATACTGAAGTATTTAGAAGTAGTATTACAAGTAGTCTTGATGAAGCGGAATTTTATCGAAATGCAATCTATCGAGAAAGTAAACCTAATAGTGATACATCAACAAATTCGTTCACAAAACGATTTAAAGAATTGTTTATAGACTAGTATGGAGGATATTCAGATGAATACAAAAGTTAGAAGAGGTGCAATTATAAAAGTTATTGGAGTTGGTGGCGGAGGAAACAATGCTGTTAATCGCATGGTTGATGATGGACTACAGGGAGTTGAATTCTATGTAGCAAATACCGACTTACAATCACTAGAAATATCTAATGTTAAGCAAAAGATTGAACTTGGCCCAAGTATTACAGGGGGTCTTGGTGCAGGTGCAGTTCCTGAAGTTGGAAAGAAATCTGCAATTGAGAGTGAAGATGAGATTCGCGAACACTTAAAAGGTGCAGATATGATTTTCATTACTGCTGGAATGGGTGGTGGTACAGGTACTGGTGCAGCGCCTGTGATTGCTAGAATTGCTCAAGAAGAAGGAGCACTTACGGTAGGGGTTGTTACGAAGCCATTTTCTTTTGAAGGTCCATCTCGTATGCGTAATGCTTTAACGGGTATTGAGGAAATGCGTGAGTATGTTGATTCGCTTATCATCGTAAGTAATAACAAGGTTCTTGAAATCATTGGTAATATTAGTTTCAATGAGGCTTTCCTTGAAGCTGATAATGTGTTAAGACAGGCTGTTCAAACAATTACTGATTTAATTGCAGTGCCTTCATTAATTAACTTAGACTTTGCGGATATTAGTACGATCATGTCTAAACAAGGTAATGCACTTATTGGTATTGGTATGGCCTCTGGTGAAAATAAGGCGCGTGAAGCGGCTCAACAAGCAATTACTTCGCCCTTGCTAGAAGCTCAAATCAATGGAGCACGTAAGGCTATTATTAATATTACTGGTGGTCCTAATATAGCTGTTCAAGATGGGAATGAAGCGGTTGAATTTATTAGAGATGCAGCAGGTACTGAGTTAGAAATAATATTTGGGATTGCGCTGAATGATTCCTTAGGTGATTCAGTAATCGTTACTGTAATTGCTACTGGGTTTGAAGATTCAGATAAGACGCCAAATACATTCAAAACAGAAGTTATTAAGGAACGAAGAGTAGATGAGCAAGAAGACTCTGACGGGGATATTCCTGATTTCTTTAGGCGATAATTAAAAAGACTGCGATTAATATGTCGCAGTCTTTTACTTACCTGAAGCCTTTTCGATATGCATTTGGTACTTTATCTATTCTTTTGGTTGAAAATAGACTCTCTAAGTACCAGTTTGGGTTTCTTAATAAAGCACGTCCAATAGCCACAAAGTCGGCTCTATTGTTTTGAACAATATCAATTGCGAGTGCTGGATCTGTTATCAATCCTACTGCAATTACAGGTTTATTTGTTAGTTCTCTAATCCTAGTAGCAAATGGTAATTGGTACGCAGGATATGCTTTAGGGACTTTTGTAGTAATACCACCTGAAGATACATGTATAGCATCAATATCAGTTAGTATTGGTTCTAGTATATTACACAAATCGACTACATCATACCCGTTTTCTTCGTAATCTGTGGCGCTAATTCTAATAATGATAGGTTTAGTACTTGGCCAAACAGATTTAATGGATTCAATCAGTTCTTTTAAGATGATTGAAGGATCTTTGTATTTGTCAGTTCTTACATTGGTGATTGGGCTGATGAACTCTGAAAGTAGGTAACCATGAGCAGCATGTATCTCTATGGCGTCAAAGCCTGCTTCATCAGCGCGCTTAGCACTATTAGTGAATGCTTTGATAATATGTTGAATATCACTTTCTGTTAGTTCTTGTGGAATTCTAGATGATTCATCATATGCAATAGGGCTAGGAGCATATATTACATCAACGCCATCAACTGCTGTACATTTTCTACCAGCATGATTTAGTTGTATAGCTACTTTAGAACCTTGTAAGTGAATGCCGTCAACTATCTTTCTTAGTTCATCTCTTTGCATATCATTCCATAATCCTAAACATCTATCTGTGATTCTACCTTCTGGTAGAACACCTGTTGCCTCAATGATTATTAGTCCTACTTGTCCAATGGCTCTTTGAACATAATGGGCTTGGTGAAATGATGTTGCGATACCATCATGTTTATGTACTTCATACATACACATCGGTGGCATGATAACTCTGTTTTTAAGGGTCAATCTCCCTATATTTGCTTCATTAAATAATTTCATAAGTAACCTCCTGTATTAAATTATATCATTTAATACTTAAATATAAACGAATCTTTGGTATTATAGAGGTAATAAGGAGGCTAACTATGAATTCTGAAATAATATGCGTTGGAACTGAACTATTGATGGGTGATGTTCTAAATACTAATGCCTCAGTCATTGCTGCTGAGTTAGCTATGTTAGGTATTAACTGTTATTACCATACTGTGGTTGGAGATAATCCAGCGCGCCTTAAAGATACAGTTCTTAAGGCTTTGGATAGATCTGATTTAATCGTTTTAACTGGTGGTTTAGGTCCTACCTATGACGACCTAACTAAAGAAGTTGTTTCCGATGCATTGGGATTAAGTATGCATTTTGATACTGAAATCTATAAGGGGATTGAGGATTACTTTAGTAGAATGGGGCGTGTCGCCACTAAGAATAATGAAAGACAGGCTTTTGTACCATCTGGTGCTACAGTTTTAGTAAATCATCACGGGACAGCCCCAGGTATACTGATTGAGCATCTTGGCAAAAGAATTATTCTACTTCCTGGACCTCCGCATGAACTAAAGGCGATGTTCGATGAAAGTATCTATCCTTATTTAATTTCACTGAATGAAAAAAGGATAGTATCTAGAAGAATCTATCTATTTGGTATTGGAGAGGCTGCTGTTGAGGAGTTATTAGAGACTCAAATGCGCACGATGTCTAATCCAACTATTGCTCCGTATGCTGGAGCTGATGGTCTTCATTTAAGGATAACTGCTGCTGCACAAACAGAGGATATAGCATATAAAATGATAGAGCCTGTGATTAATGAAGTATTGCAACTATTGAATGAGTATGTAATTGGAATTGATATAGTATCCTTTGAAAAAGTAGTTTTAGACGCATTAGTAAATAGAAATCTAACGATAAGTATTGCGGAAAGTTGTACAGGTGGGTACTTATCAGAAAGGCTTACTAAAGAGCCGGGTAGTTCTAAAACATTTTTGGCAGGTATTACAGCTTATGATAATGATATGAAGATTAAGTTATTGAATGTTAATGAAGAGACACTTTTAACTCATGGTGCTGTAAGTAAAGAAGTATGTATTGAAATGGCGAATGGTATTAAGAAGGCAACTGGTACAGACATTTCAATTGGTATTACAGGAATACTTGGTCCTGAAGGGGGAAGTGAAATTAAACCTATTGGTACAATATATATAGCGCTTAATTACTTAGGTTCAGTTACATGTGCTAAGTTTCAATTAGATAGAGGGACTAAAGATAGTAGAGAACGTATTAGAAAATCAGCGAGTTCTCATGCAATGAAACTATTGCTAGATGAGATACGTAAGATATAAACTGTGTTATAATTAGGTTGCATTATACATATGGCTATATAGGAAAATATAGGTAAGATTACTTATATGTTGAGAAGTTAAGTTTACTTGCTATTGCTTAATATGTATGATATTATTTTAAGTGGCAAAAGTAGCCATTCACACACTGTGGATAGACTGACCCGTGCTCTTTAGTGAGTTGTCAGTAAGTGGAAGCAGTGGAGGATAAACGGAAAGGTTGGAATTAAATTATGTCATCAAATGTAGTAACGATGAGACAACTCCTAGAAGGAGCGGTTCATTACGGCCACCAAACGCGTCGTTGGAACCCAAAAATGAAGCCTTATATTTATGGGGCAAAAAACCGTGTTTATGTTATTGATTTAAACAAAACACAAGAGAGATTAGAGCAAGCATATGTTGCTTTACGCGATATCGCTGAGAAAAACGGTAAGTTATTAATCGTTGGAACTAAGCGACAAGCACAAGCGATTGTTGTTGAAGAAGCACTTCGTAGTGGTTCATTCTTCATTAATCAACGTTGGTTAGGGGGAACTCTTACTAACTTCCGTACGATTCAAAAAAGTATTCGTCGTTTAGTTGAAATTGAAGAGATGGAAAACTCTGGATCAATCAATGTATACCCTAAAAAAGAGGTATCAATCTTATTAAAAGAAAAAGACCGCTTAGAGAACTTCTTAGGTGGAATTAAAGAAATGCGCAAGTTGCCTGACGCTGTATTTGTAGTAGATCCTACTGAAGATTACAACGCTGTAGCTGAAGCTAAGAAATTAGGAATCCCTGTGTTTGGTATTGTTGATACTAACTGTGATCCTGATGTAGTTGACTATGCAATTCCAGGTAATGATGACGCTGTGCGTTCAATTCGTTTAGTTATTCAATTAATGGCAGATGCTATGATTGAACCAAAAGGTGGCGTTCTAGCAGCGGCTTACCAAGATAAGAACGAAGAAGATATTACTATGGAAGATGTTATTGTGAATGTTGAAAAACAAGCACAAGAAAACGAACGTCGTCGTCGTCAACGTATGGAAGAGCGTCGTCGTCGTGATGATCGTCGTCGTGATAACCGTCGTCGTTTCGATAATCGTAATGATAATAGAAACACTGACAACAAACAAGAAACTAAAACTGAAGTAAAAGAAACTAAAACAGAGGAGGCATAACATGGCAGCGATTTCTGCAAAACTTGTTAAAGAATTGCGTGAGCTTACAGGTGCTGGGATCCTTGATTGTAAAAAGGCTCTAGAAGCAACTGAAGGTAATATCGAAGAAGCAGCTAAATGGCTTCGTGAAAAAGGTATTGCTAGTGCGAGTAAGAAAGCTGGACGTATTGCAGCAGAAGGTCTTACAAATGTATTAGTAGAAGGTAACCGTGCAGTTATCTTGGAAGTTAACTCAGAAACAGACTTTGTAGCTAAGAATGAGCAATTCTTATCATTGATTAATTCAATTAGTGAAGCTATCATTACTAATGGTCCTAAAACTGATGAAGAAGTATTATCACTTGAAGTAGATGGTGTAACAGTTAATGATTTAATTATTAATGCTACAGCTACTATTGGTGAGAAAATCACATTCCGTCGTTTCGCATTAATCGAAAAGACAGATGATCAAGTATTTGGTGCTTATAAGCACATGGGTGGAACAATTTCTGCAATTGCACTTCTAGAAGGTGGCGACGCTGACTTTGCTAGAGATATTGCAATGCAAGTTGCTTCAATGAACCCAACTTATGTTTCAATGAAAGATATTCCTGAAGAAATCACGGAAGCTGAGAAGAATGTTCAAATTGAAATCGTTAAAAACGATCCTGAACTATCAACTAAGCCTGAGAAAGTAATCGAAGGAATCATTAGAGGTCGCGTAAGCAAGACGTTACAAGACATTTCATTGAATGACCAAATCTTCTTTAAAGATGGAAGTTCAAAAGTATCAGCTGTATTAAAGCAAGCAAATGCAACAGTTATTGAGTTTGTACGCTTTGCAGTTGGTGAAGGTATTGAAAAACGCGAAGAAAACTTTGCTGAGGAAGTAGCAAAAGCTTCTCAAGTTTAAAAATTAGTAAGGACACATTTTCGTGTCCTTTTTTAAAGAAAGAGGACAATACTATGTATAAACGAGTTTTATTAAAATTAAGTGGCGAAGCCTTATCTAGTGATAACGACATTTTCAATAAAGAAGTTTTATTTGACTTAGCTAATCAACTTAAAGAAATTGTTGATATGGGTGTTGAAGTTGCAATTGTGGTAGGTGGTGGCAACTTTGTGCGTGGTAAGATGTCTGATGAATTGGGTATTGAACGCTCTCAAGTAGACAGTATGGGGATGTTAGGTACCGTCATTAACTCATTGGCTATTCAAGGTGCTTTAGAGAGTATCGGTGTTGAGACGCGTGTTCAAACAGCGATTGAAATGACAAAGATTGCTGAACCATTTATTCCAAGACGCGCAATTCGTCATTTGGAAAAGGGGCGTGTTGTAATCTTTGGTGCAGGTACAGGGTATGCTTTCTTTTCAACGGATACAACAGCTGCATTACGTGCTTCTGAAATCGGTGCAGATGTAATATTAATGGCTAAAAATGGTGTTGATGGTGTCTATAATGCAGATCCTAATTTGGATAGTACAGCCGTTAAATATGATGAGTTATCTTATATGCAAGTACTACAAGAGCAGTTAAAAGTAATGGATAGTACAGCTACATCAATGTGTATGGATAATAATATTGACCTTGTGGTCTTTAATATGAATGAAAAATCTAATATAATAAAGGCAGTAAAGGGAGAGTCTAATGGGACTCTTGTAACTAACTAGGAGGAAAATATATGACTTTAATCAATAATGGTAGAGAAATGATGAATGAAGTAATCGATAGTTTTAATGAGCGACTAGGTACTTTACGTACGGGTCGTGCTAATGCAAGTATGTTATATGGCATTGAGATTGATTACTATGGTACACCTACTCCGATTGAGCAATTGAGTCAGATCTCAGTGTCAGAAGGTACACAGTTAACTATTAAGTTATTTGATCCTTCAGTTCTTAAGGATGTAGAACGTGCATTAAATGAATCACACTTGGATCTTCCTGTAATGAATGATGGTACTTTAATCCGTATTAATGTACCAGGATTAACAGAAGAGACGCGTAAAAACATTGTTAAGGATGTTAGCAAGTTTGCAGAAGAATATAAGATCCAGGTGAGAAATATTCGTCGCGACTTAAATCAAGAAGTTAAAGATGACGACTCACTTCGTGAAGACGACGAGAAACGCGCTCTTGATGATATCCAAAAACTAACGGATGAGTATATCAAAAAGATTGACGATATCTCTAAAGTTAAGACTGAAGAGATCATGACGGTTTAGTTATGGATTCGCCAAAACATATTGCCATAATTATGGATGGGAACGGTCGTTGGGCAACCAAGCAAAAGAAGGACCGTTCTTTTGGCCATTACTATGGATCAGAGAATGTACGTGAGATTGCTCTTACGGCTCTAGATTTAGGCATAGAAGCCTTGACGCTTTATGCTTTTTCAACTGAGAACTGGAAACGTCCTAATGATGAAGTTTCATATTTAATGAAGTTACCAGCCATCTTTTTCAAGAAGTTTTTAAAGGAACTTAATGAAAAAGGAATAAGAATAATGACGATAGGTGATTTATCAGGTATTCCTGATAAAACTTTAGCTGTTATTAAAGATGCTGTTGAAAAAACTAAAACTAACAATAAACTTATTTTGAATTTTGCTCTAAACTATGGATCTAGAGACGAGATAGTTAGAGCTGTTAATCAGATTATCGTTGATGAAATCGATGTCGTAACAGAAGATATTTTCGAATCGTATCTTGATACAGCTGGAATGCCAGAAATAGACTTATTGATTAGAACCGGTGGGGATAGTCGTTTATCTAATTATCTTTTATGGCAATTAGCTTATACTGAGTTAATTTTCTTAGAAGAAGAATGGCCTTTATTTAATAGAGAACTACTTAAAAAATGTGTTGATGAGTTTAATCAACGAAATAGACGCTTTGGAGGGGTTTAATGTGTTAAAAAGAACATTAACTGCCATCGCCTTAATTGTTGGCTTTGGAATAGCTTTTAAATTAGGATCGGAAGCATTACGTAATGTTGTTATTGCTTTAATTGCGATTTCTTCATATGAAATGTATATGGTAGTAAATAAGAGATGGCCTGTTATTTTTATGGGTTCGTTTCTAGTTATATTATCGTTTCTATTTATTGATGCATTAAAGGTTGTTCCTATTGCATCACTTGGCCTAATGATGCTACTTCTATACGTATTATTAAATGATGATATTCGATTTGAGGATTTGTCATTTGTTGTACTTGTTACGATGATTCTAAGTTTAGGAGTGTTCGCAATTTCTAACATACTTAAACTTGATTTAAGTGTATTAGGTTATGTTATTGTAGCTACATATGCTACAGACACCTTTGCATACTTAGGTGGAAATTTATTTGGTAAGCACAAATTAATTGAACGCATTTCTCCAAATAAAACGGTTGAGGGTGCAATAGCTGGAACTGTTGGATCAATTGTTCTATCTATATTGTTTGCATATTTCTTTGTGAACCTAGAGTTTACTGTTGTTTTATATGCTTCTTTATTAATACCAATATTTGCCCAAGTTGGTGATTTAACATTTAGTATGATAAAAAGAAAATTTGAAATAAAAGACTTTGGTAATATTTTCCCTGGTCATGGGGGAGTTTTAGACAGAATAGACAGTGTACTGTTTAGTCTTATAATCTTCAATATTATTTTAAGTTTAGTTTAGTAGGAGGAAGTTATGTCAATCCTAGTTAATATATTAGTATTTGCTGCTGTTATGAGTATTATTGTAGTGGTCCATGAGTTTGGCCATTTAGTAGCAGCTAAATCATTTGGTGTTTACTGCCGCGAGTTTGCAATAGGAATGGGTCCTAAGGTGTTTTCGTATCAAAGCAAGAAGTCTGAAACGGCATATAGCATTCGTTTGCTACCAATTGGTGGCTTTGTCGCAATGGCAGGAGAGCCAGGAGAAGATGGTATGGAGCATGTTGATGCTTCGCGTACTATCAATGGTATTGCTCGTTGGAAGCGACTAATTGTACTGTTTGCTGGGGTAGTAATGAACTTAGTTCTAGCATTCGCAATTTTCTTTGGCATTTTTATGTCTAATGGTATCTTGGAAGAACCGTTACCTATAATAGCTGATGTAGTTGAAGGATATCCAGCACAGAACGCTGGTTTAATGGCTAATGATGAGATTATTAAAATGACATTCAAAAATAATAATATTGTCTATCCTAAAACCTTTACAGATGCATCTACTGCAATTCGCTCTTTTGAGGATTCACCAATTATTATGGAAATCAAACGAGGGGATGAAATATTAGAAGTTACCATTACACCGGTCTTTAATCCTGAGTCAGAATCATATGCAGTAGGAATATATGCACCAGCCGCCAATATGATAAAAGTTGGTGTTGTAGAAACCTTTATGTATACATTCTCTTATATTGGATCTACAATTGGAACACTTGTTACAGTCTTAAAATGGGCACTTCAAAGTGTTGGATTGAATAACTTTGGAAGTCCAATAGCAATATTTCAAGAAACATCTAAAGTGGCTGGATCTGGTATGGCAATGTTGTATTTTTGGAACTTAGTTGGTTCACTTTCCATATCCCTTGCAGTTATGAACCTAGTCCCAATTCCGATATTTGATGGTGGAAGGGCACTGTTGACGGTTATTGAAATGATAATTAGAAGACCTATTCCTGAAAAGTTAGAAAATGCTGTTATGTTACTTGGATTTGCGATGGTTATGGCACTAATGATTTTCCTGGTAATGAATGATATTAAGAAATTATAAAAACACAACCTGTTTATGATATAATATCTTAAAGGAGTATGAGAATGAGTTATACTATTGAGATTTTAGAAACAAAACCCCTTAAACTAGCGACGATGAAAATGACCATTCCTGATTATTCAACGGACTTGGCATATCGTGCTGTTTTAGCGATGGAAAAAGAGTTAGAACGTAAAGGTATTTTATTAGCTGAAGAACCTTATAATTTTATGGTTTCATTTGATTCACATAATAGATTAGAAGTTATTGACATTGAAGTGGCATTAGCAGTTAAAACTATTGGTGAGGATTCAGAAATGATTCACTTTACAGAAATAGAAAATGACTCAATGCTTATTCGAATTGTTGCAGACTCATTTGATGATGTTCATATTGGCTTAGCTGAGTGGATGCATGACAATGACCATGTAGCTAATGGTATATTAAGACAGGTTATTCATGAGGGCACTGAGCATATTTATGATTGCCCTGTCAAAAGAGCAGAAGATTAACCTTTGTCTTATTGATGAAGGTTTTTTTATTGGAGGATAAAATGGACTTAGAAAAAGGGATATTAGTGATCGCAAATCATGATTTAAATGATTTTGAGTTACAAGAGAATAAAGAAGAATTAATTGAACTTTCATTGGCATGTGAGATTGATATTGAGCAGACGGTTTTTCAAAATATTAAAGTAAAAAGCAATGCCTACTATATTGGTTCAGGTAAAGTAGAGGAAGTAAGAATGGCAGTAGAGGACTCAGGTGCCAGTGTTGTTGTTTTTAATGTTGGTTTAACACCATCACAACTTCGCAATCTAACTGAGGTGTTTGGTGTTGACGTTCTTGATAAAAATATGTTAATTCTTGAAATATTTTCACGTCGAGCACACTCTCCGTTAGCTAAAGCACAGGTAGAGATTGCCAACCTAAAGTATATGATGTCTCGAATGATTGGATCCTATGAAGCACTGGGACGTCAAGCTGGAGGTCGAAATAGGGGACTTGGGGAAACTAAACTAGAGTTAGATAGAAGACATGCCGAAAAGAGAATCTTGTTTTTGACTAATGAGATAAAGAAGTTACAAGTAGAAGAAGACATTAGAAGAAAGAGACGTGTTCAATCAAGCATCCCTATGGTGGCTTTAGTTGGATATACTAATGCAGGTAAAAGTTCTTTAATGAACGTTCTTGTTGAAGATAGTGATAAGCAAGTATTTGTAAAGGATCAAGTATTTGCCAGTTTAGATACACAAGCTCGTAGTATTGATATTGATGATAAGCATAAGTTTATATTAACTGACACGGTAGGGTTTGTACGAGACTTACCGCATAGTCTTATTGACGCCTTTCATGCTACTTTAACTGAAGTTAAGGAAGCAGATTTATTGCTGCATGTGATTGATATTTCTAATCCGTTTTTTGAGCAACATATTGAAGTAATTGAAAATACGATTAAGGAAATAGAGGCAGGAGATGTTCCTATGCTCCGTATTTATAATAAAATTGATAAAGTAGATATTAAGTACTCTAATAATACCCATAGTTTCTATATTTCAGCACTTAACAATCTAGGTATTGATTACTTAATTAAAGCAATAAAGGATAACTTATGGAGTGAAATGCAGGAAATAGAAGTATTATTTCCTTATGATAAGATGAAAGAAGTAGATTTATTGATGCGAAATGCTGTAATATTAAAACACGAGCAAGTTGACAAAGGTATTTACATGAAAGTCTCTATATCATATGAGCAACGTCATCTTGTTGATGGATATATAATAAAGAAGGAGCAATTATATGAAGCTTAATGTAAAACGAACGGTCTTAGTAGGTTTGGCTTTTATGACTATTTCAGGTTTTTGGCAGTTATATGATTTTATGGTCCCACTAATCTTAAAGGACGTTTTTAATATATCAGATAGTATTTCTGGTGTTGTTATGTCTTTGGATAATATTTTAGCACTTATATTAATGCCGACGTTTGGATCTATCTCTGATAAGGTAGAGACTAAATATGGTAAACGAATGCCCTTTATTGTAGTTGGAACTATGTTGACATCTGTTTCATTATTGCTGTTACCAACAGCTGCAGCTAAGAAGTCATTGATATTATTTATTGTTGGATTGGCTGTTGTACTATTATCGGTCGCAATGTATCGATCACCAGCAGTTGCTTTAATGCCTGACATTACAATAAAGCCACTTCGTTCAAAAGGTAATGCTATTATTAACTTATTAGGTGCAGTAGGTGGTGTGATTGTTCTGCTATTCATTACATTACTTGGTCCAAATGAGATACGTAGTTATATGCCAGCGTTTGTTGCTACCGCTTTGTTTATGGTAGTCCCTATTGTAATAATGATGATTTTTGTTAAGGAGAATGCTTGGTCTAAAGAAATGATTGACCAGAGTATGGAACTAGAGTTAGAAGATTTCAAACATGAAGATACTACACTAGAACCGGAAGTGAAGAAGAGTTTACTGTTCTTATTATTTGCGATTGCTTTTTGGTTTATGGGTTATAATGCCGTTATTTCTGCATTTTCTCGATATGCCTCATACCAAATCCATTTGACAAGTGCTGAAGCCTCTATGATCCTTCAGTTGGCTAATATTGGGGCGATAGTATCTTTTATACCAATTGGAATGTTATCGGCTAAGATTGGACGTAAACGTACCATACAGATTGGTATTATTGTATTAGGGTTTGCTTTTGGTACAGCGTTTTTCTATAACAGCTTTAGTTATTTAATGTATATTAACTTTGTTCTAGCTGGTTTTGGTTGGGCTGCGATTAACGTTAACTCCCTACCAATAGTACTGGAGATGGCCAAAGGTAGTACCGTTGGTAAGTTTACGGGATATTACTACGCCTTCTCAATGTCTGCACAAATAGTTACACCAATTCTTTCAGGAGTTCTCTTTGATACAATTGGTTATAAAATTTTATTCCCTTATGCAGCTTTCTTTGTGGCTTTATCATTTGTGATGATTTTATTTGTGAAACACGGAGATTCAAAGCTTGATGATTATAAGAACGTTCTGGATGAAGATTAATGAAGTCTAGTTATTACTCACATCGTGGTTTCTTTGATAACAAAGTAATATATGAGAATACTTTAGAAGCATTTAAGATATCCGTTGAAAAAGGATATGGTATTGAGTTAGATGTACGCAGTACCCTTGATAACCAACTTATTATTTTTCATGATGATAATCTTAAACGGATGTTTAATATAGATGTAAAAGTACAGAGTCTTACTTTAAAAAGTTTATATAACTTGGGATTAAAGTATCATATTCCAACCTTACAAGAAGTTCTGGATTTAATACAGGGTAAAGTAGATCTTATTATTGAGTTTAAACATGGTAAGGATGATGATGTCTTATGTAAGTTAGCTTATGAAACACTGCTTTCTTATGGCGGAACATTTAGCGTCGAATCTTTTCATCCAAAGATAGTTTATTGGTTTAAAAAGAATGCTCCAGAGATAGATCGGGGTCAACTACTGATGTCAATATCAGAGTATAATTATTTTGCTTTAGGTTTATTTATGATTAGTCATGTAACTTCTTTACTAACTAAGCCGCATTTCTACGCCTATCGTAAAGAGTTGGGTAAAAGTAAGTTAGCTAGGCGCTTATTAAATAGTGGAAGTGCCTATATTGTCGTCTGGACTATGGAAGAGAATGACCCGCTATATTTGAATGCATCTAAGATTATATTTGAAAATTGTGATAATCCAGAAATACTTTGGCCTATCAATAGAAACTTTAAACTTTAGGTTTGAAGTTTCTTTTTAGTATGCTAAAGTATATAGAAATAGAAGAGGTATAGATTATGAAATCAATTGTTACAGTTGTTGGACTTGACCAAGTTGGAATTATAGCAGGAGTATGTAACTTATTAGCAGATAATAACGTTAACGTACTAGATATTAATCAAAATATTTTAGATGGTTATTTTAATATGATGATGATCGTTGATATTAAAGAGTCTAATGTTGAGTTTGATGCTTTAGCATCTATGTTGGAGCAATTAGGTTCTAAGTTGAATGTCCGTATTCAGATTCAACAAGAATCAATTTTCAAAGCGATGCATCGTATTTAAGGAGGCTTATATGATATCAAATTTAGAAATTATTGAAACCAATCGCATGATTCAAGAAGAAGCGTTGGATGTTAGAACGATTACATTGGGTATTAGTCTGTTAGATTGTGCTCATCCAGATATAGATGTTTTAAATGAAAATATATATAAGAAGATTACTACAGTTGCTAAGGATTTAGTGAGTGTAGGTGAGCAGTTAGAGCGTGAGTTGGGTATTCCTATTGTTAATAAGAGAATCTCAGTCACTCCCATTGCTATTGTCGCAGCTAATACTAAAGCTGATTCTTATGTTTCAATAGCTCAAACTCTAGATCGCGCTGCTAAAGAAGTCGGCGTTGATTTTATTGGTGGATTTAGTGCGTTAGTTGAAAAAGGATGCACACCATCTGATGAAGTGCTAATTAATTCATTGCCTGAAGCTTTGGCAGTGACTGATAAGGTTTGTGCGAGCGTAAATGTTGGAACCTCTAGAAATGGTTTAAATATGGATGCAGTAAAGATGCTAGGACATACAATATTAGATATGGCTGTGCATACTAAAGATAATGACTCCATTGGTTGTGCTAAGTTTGTAGCATTCTGCAACTCAGTTGAAGACAACCCTTTTATGGCTGGCGCTTATCATGGTGTGGGCGAGAAGGAAGTTGTTATTAATGTTGGAATTAGTGGACCTGGTGTTGTTCGTAATGCCGTTAAGCAAGTTAAGGGTGCGGACTTTGAGACGTTGTGTGAGACTATTAAACAAACAGCGTTTAAGATTACACGCGTTGGCCAGTTGGTTGCACAGGAGGCTTCAAAACGCCTTGGGATACCATTTGGTATCATTGATCTATCATTAGCACCAACTCCATTGGTTGGAGATAGTATTGCTGATATCTTTAGAGAGATGGGACTTGAGGAAGCAGGGGCACCTGGCACAACTCTTGCCTTAGCTCTTTTAAATGATAACGTAAAAAAAGGTGGGGTAATGGCTTCATCATATGTTGGTGGATTAAGCGGTGCATTTATTCCAGTTAGTGAGGATCAAGGAATGATTGAAGCTGTACAACGAGGTGCCCTAACTCTAGAGAAACTAGAAGCTATGACATGTGTTTGTTCGGTAGGACTTGATATGGTTGCGATACCAGGAAGTACCAGTCCATCAACAATTGCCGGTATCATTGCGGACGAATCAGCCATTGGAATGATCAACAATAAAACAACAGCCGTTCGTATCATTCCAGTAATCGGAAAAGAAGTAGGAGAGATTGTAGAGTTTGGTGGCCTCTTAGGATATGCACCTGTGATGAAAGTAAATACTTTTGGTAATGAAGACTTCATCAACAGAGGTGGTAGAATTCCAGCTCCAATCCATAGTTTTAAGAACTAATGCAAAAATTTGATCAAGGGTTTGATAAACACCTAGGTTATAGTTTAATAGAAAAAGATCTCAATAAGGCTGTTATATCACTAGATATCAAAGAGATTCATAGAAATATATACGGATATGTTCATGGTGGCGTATATTTCTCGCTCGGCGATATTGCGAGTGGATATATTGCGACTGAAAACGAAGGTGTATGGGTCACATTAAATGGTTCTATAAACTATATGAAAGCAGTAAAAGAAGGACTATTAGTTGCTGAGGCAACAATGGTTTCAAGAAGTAGTAAAACAATCATTGTTGATGTAAATATTAGTTGTGATGGCGTTTTATTAAGTAAAGCAACATTCACAATGTATAGAGTAAAGAAAGAGAGAGGGAAATGAGTAAAGTAAACGTATATTTAGTAAGGCATGGGCAGACAATTTTTAATGCAAAAGGGATTATTCAAGGAGCAGCTGATGCACCACTAACAGAAGCAGGAATTAATCAAGCAATTAACTTGGGTAAGACAATCAAAGATAAAGAGTTCGATGCAATCTATAGTAGTGATTTAAGGCGAGCATTTGAAACAGCAAATTATATTATCGGTGAGAATGACAATCCAATCGATGTGAAGACTATGAAAGAGTTCAGAGAATTTAACTTCGGTCTTTATGAAGGAGATCCTATACAAGGTTTTTGGGAAAATTCATCTGAGCAATATGGTTATGACTTAGAATATATTATGAAAAATGATTTCATGAGTCGTTATAACTATATCTATCATGCTGAACATAACCCAATTGGTGAAAAGAACGAAGATTTCAAGAAACGAATTTATGATGGAATTGGGTCTGTAAGTAAACATGCAATTGATAAGGGACATAAAAACATAATGATTGTAGCACACGGTGTAACCATTATGGGACTTATTCATTTACTAATAGATGATTATAAGTTTACAGGATTTATAAGTAATGCTGGAGTTACGAAGTTTGTTTTTGATGGTAAGAACTTCGAAAACATATATATATCAAAAGAACTATAAAAATAGGGTGTATCCAAACTGGATGCACCCTATTTAACTAATGTAACTAATATAATAATGAGTTGATATAAAGATATAAACCCTAATATTCCCAATAAACTATATACTAGTTTGTCTTTTTTATTAAACTCTTTGCGTATTTTCTTCATAATATCCCTCTTTAATACATTCATTATAGCATTTTAAGTAAAGATA
>CAZEQW010000008.1:0-11997 GCA_964514505.1 uncultured Erysipelothrix sp.
CTATCTTTGGAATAACATACCATCCATAAATCCCTTTTATTTCTGGAATTAGTGAAGTTCGGATGATGCCAAATCGAGCGAGTAACTGGACAGCGAGTAATCCCATTAATATCCAGTAGAATAAGTAGGCTCCAGTAAAGAGCCTATCTGTACCAAATTTTAATAAAAATATTACAAACGTGAAACTTATTATAAACCAGATGGACTGGCGTACTAAATCAGATTTTACATTTACTAAGTTACTTATTGGAGCTGACATATATATAGAGACCATGCCAATGATGCCACTGATAAGAATGAATCCAATGAGAACATAATCTACATTGAACGAACGTTTTGATTCATTTGTTGGTTTCATTTTCTTCCTCCTTTTGCGATAGAAAATAATAGTGTATAATATAATGGATAACGAAACGCGAGGTTAGGTTATGAATCGACTTCAGATATATTTAGAAGAACTACAGTTGCCAATTAAGGCTCTTTTCTTAGGAACAATTTTAATTGCGATTGGTAATATATTAGGAAATCCACTAGTAAATGAAATTATATTTTTTCGCAGTGATTTTACACTGAAACTGACTCAAATATTACTCTTTACAGGTGGTGTGATTTTAGCGTGCTTTCCATACATAGTTTTTGTGAAAATGTTGTATGCTCGTTCTAATGATAAAAACATAATAATAGTAGGATTGGTATCCTATGTTTTATTTTTAATCATGGTGCTTTTCTTTGCGCCAACTAATTTACCGGCTAATGCTTACTCTCGATTCTTAAAATTTGAGATAGGCGATGATACTATTTCTTTACTGAAAACTGGTATCTTAGGTCTATTAGGTATCTATTATATCGTGAAAACGATATATAAGAAACCTGCACGTCAAAAAAACGCTAATTTCACACGGATTTATGATGCTGAACTAATGCGCTTTATATATAGTTTGGTATTATCTGTGTTATTTGGAATCGTTTTTGCATATGTATATCCTTTAGTTGTAAATGGAATATATGCGGTTATAAATTTTGTGGCTTCAGATGTAAGTAATCCAATGAGTATTTTTACGTATAGTGCGTTTGAAAGATTAATGGCTTTATTAAATCTTGATGTGTTTATGCGTGAGGAAATGTGGTTTGGTGCACTTGGTGGGACTTGGAATAGTTTAGAAAATATCACATATATTGGAGATGTTAATATATGGGGTGCTCAGTTACGCGATAGTGTTGCAGTACTAGGAGTTGGTAAAGCTGGTCGTTTTACGACAGTTTACTATATTCTCAATATTTTCGCAGTTCCTGCCTATATGATGGGGCTTGCAACTACGGTTTCAAATAGAAAAGAAAAAGGTAGAGCTTATATTACTGTGTTATTGGGTACAGTATTATCATTAGTATCTGGTATGATTATGCCTATTGAAATAATATTACTGTTGACTACACCAATTCTATATTTGATTCATATTTTCTTTGTAGGCTTATTTAGTGCTGTTTTGCTGGGATTAGGTATTACAATTGGGTTTAGCTATTTAGGAATACTTAGTGCTGCAGCGCCTGGTAATATAATGGATTTAATCTCGCTTTCTAGAAATAGTATTATTAATATTCAAGTGATGTCGCTGATTTTGATTGGGGTCGTAGCATTTGTAGTGTATTTCTATGTGACGAAATTTTACTATTCCCGTATGGCAATTGATGTTTTAAATGTAGGTAGTAAAGATGAAGAGGTTCAAGGGTTTATTGATCGTGTGGGTGGTTTGGAGAATATTATTCAATTATCCAGTACACCAACTAAGTTGACCTTATCATTGGTTGATGAAGATAATATTAATGTGAGTGGATTACATCGTCAAGGTGTAACTAAGATTGTTCAAACGCGTCAAGGTTATATTCTATCTTATGGAGCGGGATCATATATGCTTCAGAAGGAAGTAAATAGATTGTTGTCGTTACATAATGAAGCAAAGGAAGTTAAAGATGAAGTTGAATAAAGAGAAGCTAACACCAATGCTTCAACAGTTTATGGATATTAAAGAAAACACCAAGGATGCTTTGGTGTTTTATCGCCTAGGTGACTTTTATGAATTGTTTTTTGAAGATGCGGTTGTGGCATCAAAAGCACTTGATTTGGTCCTTACCCAAAGAAATGCTGGGGGAAATCAAAAAGCACCTATGTGTGGTGTTCCGCATCATGCTGCTAAATCATATATTCAAAAGTTAGTGAATCAGGGTTTTAAGGTAGCAATTGTTGAACAAGTTGAAGATCCTAAGGAAGCTAAGGGATTAGTAAGGCGTGAAGTTGTTGAGATTGTTACGCCTGGTACTTTTATAGAGCATGACTCTACTGACACAAATATTGTGGCTTCCATTCATACGGATTTAGTTTATGCAACGTTGGTAATGGCGGACATTATAAGTGGATCGTTGCGTTCGATTCGTGTGATGAATGAAGCAATTGAAATAATTAAAACTTTACAACAGTTTCAAATTACAGAGTTGGTAGTTGATGATAGTTTTGATGCTGAGTTATTAAGTGATATTGAGGATAAAGTAGCTATCTCTGTTTCACATCTTAATGAGCTTGATACAACTGTTAAGCATGAGAAAAAAGATGTTGAAATAGCATATCAGAAATTAATGGGTTATTTACTGTACACTAGTAAGCGTGATTTGAGTAACTTAGGGGAACTTGTAGTACTTAATGATCTTTCTTATTTGAAGATGGACTATGCGTCTATAACAAACTTGGAACTAATCCAACATAGTAATAGTAAGGATTTGTCGCTTTACTCATTTATGAATCATACTGTTACTAATATGGGCGCAAGGTTATTAAAGGACTCGCTTTTACAACCATTGGTTGATAAAGAAATGATTCTAGATAGGCAAGACCAAATAACTTATTTAATGAGTAATATCAGTGTATATGATGCTGTTCGTGAAGCGCTTAAGGAAACTTATGACATCCATCGTGTGCTGGCTCGTATCACAACTAATAAGCATAATGCCCAGGATTTCGTGAGGCTTAAGAAAACGTTATTGTCTACTAGTGTTGTAAAATCGATATTAAGTGATAATGACTTATTTGATTATATTAGTAAGATCGACCCGTTAAGCGAGGTTGTGAAGAGTCTTGATTTAGCTATAAATGATGATGCTCCTGTTCAATTAAAAGAAGGGCGTACCTTTAAGAGTGGCATAGATGATGAGTTAGATGATTTACTGTCAATAACTAGAGATGGACGTAAATGGTTATTAGAATATGAAGCAAAGGAACGCGAGAGAACGGGAATAAAGAACCTTAAAGTTGGCTACACGCGTGCTTTTGGTTACTATATTGAAATTTCAAAAGGCCAAGTTGGAAATGTTAGTGATGACTTTGGTTATATTCGTAGGCAAACCTTAACGAATGCGGAACGCTATATTAGTGAAGAACTGCAACTACATGAAGAACGTGTTCTTAAAGCCAGTGATCGAATCTTAGAAATTGAGAATGAACTGTTTGATAAGTATACGAAATATGTTCTTAATTATAGTAGTCAAATACATAATGTTGGGGAGAAACTAGCTTTGTTGGATATGATTACTTCACTAACCTATATATCATCATTACCGGGATATGTTCGTCCTGTTTTCAATGATAATCAAAGTATGAAAATTAATGAAGGGCGTCATCCTGTGTTAGAGAATGAGTTACGTGATCATCAGTATATTAGTAGTGATGTAGTGTTTGATGAGGAAAATAGGCTTCAAATTCTTACAGGACCCAATATGGGCGGTAAGAGTACATACATGAGAATGGTTGCGCTTATGGTAATCATGGCACAAATGGGCTCGTATGTAAGTGCAAGTTATGCTGACCTGTATATTGTCGATCAAATATTTACTAGAATGGGAGCTAGTGATGATATTTTAATGGGCCAATCAACATTCATGGTTGAAATGTTAGAGGCACAAACAGCTCTTGCTAATGCGACTAAGAAGTCATTGATTTTATTTGATGAGATTGGTAGGGGAACATCAACTTACGATGGTATGGCTCTTGCTCAAGGTATATTAGAGTATATAGTTTACTCCATTGGTTGTAATACTTTATTTTCTACTCACTATCATGAACTAACAGCGTTAGAGTCTTTACATGAAGGTGTTAAGAATATACATGTAGAAGTTCACGAAGAGGATGATAAGGTTACTTTCTTATACCGTGTGATCCAAGGTCGTGCCAACAAGTCGTACGGTATAAATGTAGCGCGTTTGGCTCATTTACCTCAAAGTGTAATTGAGAGAGCCAATAAGCATCTAGAAGGGTTTGAAATGAATCAAAATACTACTGATATTAATAAGGTAGTATATATAGAAAGTGAACCTCATGGCTATGAGGCTGCTAGAAATTTACTGAACAAAGTTGATCCTAATTACTTAACACCGATGGAAGCGTTGGTATTGGTTGGAGAATTAAAGAAAGTGTTAGGGGATAGTAATGAATAAGATAAGGGTAATGGATTCTCATTTAGCAAATATGATTGCGGCTGGGGAAGTTGTTGAAAGACCTTCTGGAATCGTAAAGGAGTTAGTTGAGAACTCAATAGATGCTGGTGCAACTGAAGTTTCAATCTATATTGAAGAAGGTGGCATGAGTAGCATAAAAGTAGTTGATAATGGTGAAGGTATGAGTAAAGATGATCTTCGTCAGGCTTTTATGCGTCACTCAACCAGTAAAATCTATGATCCTAGTGATTTAAATAGAATACGCAGTTTTGGATTTAGAGGAGAAGCACTTCCGTCTATTGCCTCGGTAAGTTATGTGGAAGCTACAACACACAATGGTAATCAAGGGTATAAAATTGTAATCAATAATTCCGTTGAAGAGGAGTTTGGGGTAATCGCGCGCAATAAAGGAACAACACTAGAAGTGAAGCAGTTGTTTAGTAGATTACCAGCTCGTCTTAAGTATATTAAGAACCCGCGTTATGAAGCGGCGATTGTCTTGGATATTGTTCAAAAGTTTGCGGCTGCGCATCCGTCTATTAGTTTCAGTTACTATAGTGATGATAAACTGTCATTTAGAACTTTTGGAAATGGATCTCTTAAGGATGTTTTCTATCAGGTATTTGGTAGTAGTGTAGCCGTTAATTTAATTGAAATTAGTAACAATAATTTTGACTACGAAATTAAAGCTACGCTTGCACAACCACAACACACACGATCAAATAGACAAGGTTTGTGGGTATATGTTAATAATAGAATGGTACGTAGTAGTGTGATTCAAAATGCGATTGTGGAAGGCTACCGTCGTCATATACCTAAGGATAGATTTCCGATAGGTATTCTTAAGATTGAAGTTGATCCTCAGTTAGTTGATGTTAATGTACATCCCAGTAAGTGGGAAATTCGTTTAAGTAAAGAAAAAGAGTTGAAGAGTTTAATTATCGATAGTGTTGAGAGTAGTTTAACTCAGAAGTTCAAAGCACCACGTATTGAAATAGTTAAGCCTGAGCAGGAAACTATTTTAGAGGAGTTATTACAAGCACAAAGTGATGCTTATATTAAGGAATCCTTTAAAACTGATTCTAGGGAGATTGAACAGGAAGTTATTGTCCCAAAAGCAGTAGACACTTATGTTTCTTCTCTTGGTGAAGTCAAACAAGATTTAATACCTAAAGAGATAGATACTTATGTTGAAGAAGATATAGTTAAAGAAACTATTGAACCAGAAAGCTTCAGCATCGAGAGTTTAGTTGTGTTGGCACAGATGAGTGGTCAATATATTCTAGCTCAAGGTGAGACTGGCTTATATATCATTGATCAACATGCGGCTATGGAGCGTATTAGATATGAGTATTTCCAAAATAAACTCTTAGACACTAAATCTGTTTTACGACCTCTATTGTTTCCAATAATTCTTGAAGGTAGAGGCAGTCTTGTTGTTCGTGAGAATGATGTTAAGAATGCCTTTAAGCAGTTTCAGTTAGATGTTGAAGTATTAGATAGTGATAGTTTTGTGTTACGTGAGCATCCTGTCTGGATGAAAGAAAATGAGATTAGCGAATTCTGTAATAAGATTTTAGATTATTTGGAAGCTAATCGAAGTATTCGTGAGGAAGATTTTAGAAGCCATGCATTAGCAACTCTAGCCTGCCACTCTTCAGTTCGTTTTAATGAGTACTTATCTATGGAAGAAATGCAGCAGTTAGTCGAAGATTTACGTAGAACAAAACAAGGTAACCATTGTCCACACGGACGCCCAACTTATATGATCGTTGATCACGATATGTTGTGGAAAGGGTTTATGCGATGAGTAAAGTTTGCGTAATAGCAGGTCTTACCGCTACAGGTAAGTCAAAGGCCGCCATTACTTTGGCAAAGAAATGGAATGCTGAGATTATCTCTGCAGACTCTGTTGCAGTATATAGGCATTTAGATATTGGTAGTGCAAAAGTAACTAAGCAAGAACAAGAAGGTATACCTCATCATTTAATTGATATTTGTGATTTAGATGAGACGTATAATGTTGCACGATTCCAAAAAGAAGCACGTTTATTAATCGAAGAAATTCATTCAAAGGGTAAGAATGTTATTGTTGTTGGAGGCACAGGTCTCTATATTAAAGCATTATTATATGATTATCGTTTTAATGAAGAAGAAATAGTCCATGAGGTAAGAACTGAAAGCACTAAAGATTTATATCAAGAACTATTGACGAAAGATAAAGATTCAGCAGAGGCTATTCATCCTAATAACCGCAAAAGAGTTATTAGAGCACTTGATTCATTTGATTATCACCAGAAGACTCGTAATAAGCTTAATAATCAAAATAAGAATGAGCAAATTATTGATGGAACGGTTTTCTTTCTACAAGGAGATCGTCAGAAAATCTATGAAAGAATCAATTCACGTGTTGATATTATGATTGATATGGGTTTAGTTGAAGAAGTTAGTTCTCTATACTCTAATGATAAGCTAGTGTTTGATAAACAAGCATTGAATTCGATTGGTTATCGAGAGTTTAAGGATTATTTCCTGGGAAATAATAGTTTAGATGAAACTATTAGCCTAATAAAAAGAAATACGCGTCGATTTGCGAAGCGTCAAATAACGTGGTTTAAGAACCAACAGGATTGTGTTTTGATTGATATCTTTAATGAGGATGTTGATGAGGTCCTTGAAAACTGGACTAGAACACTAAAATAATTACCGTCTTATTTCACAGAGTTAAGGCGGTTTTTTGTGCAATAGAATAAAAATTTCACAAAGTTAGTCTAAAATTGAACCAAGTTGAGAGCAAGTGTAATAATTTCACTAACATAAGTCTTTGAGTTGTTGACACTGGCATACCGGAACTCTAAAATGTAATAGAAAGAGGAGGTAGTGCAATGAAGAAAATTTTAAGTATATTACTAATTTCATTGTTAGTTTTAACAGGATGTGGAAGTAAGGACAAAGCACCTAAAGCTGAAGGAACGCGAGTTGGTTTAGGTGTATCGATTGCTGAATCATACGATGAAGAAAAAGCAGTGTATGAAAGTAATACAACATATGCAACTGTAGTATTAGAAGGTGATGTTATTAAGTATGTAAATATTGATACAGCACAAAATAGATTCAAAGTAGCTGAAACAGCAACAGACTTTGCTGGAAAAGGTACTAAAAAAGAACAAGGTAAAGACTATGGTATGGTTGCATGGGGCGGTAGTGATTTAGAGTGGGATGAGCAAATTGCTGAAGTTGAAAAGTTCATGGTTGGTAAAACAATCGCTGAAGTTGAAGCTGGTAAGGGCGATGCTGATTTAAATTCTAAAGTATCAATCTATATGGACGGATATATTGCAACAGTTAAGGATGCTGTAGCAAACGCAGTAGCAGTTGAAAACGCAGATAAGCTTGCAGTGGGCAGTGTTACTGATTTATCAGCTGAGAAGTTCCAAATTAACTCTACTATTGCTTTAGTAGTTACAGATGCTGATGGTAAGATTGTATATGCTACATTAGATGCAGCTCAAACAGGAGCTAAAGTAGCAGATGGCAAAGCTTCAGTTGGTGGTATTACTAAAACTAAGATGCAATTAGGTAAAGATTATGGAATGACAAAAAACCCAGCAGCAGTAGCTGAGTGGGATGCTCAAGCGAAAAGCTTCGCTGAGTTCATGACTGGACAAACTGTAGATGCAGTATTAGGAATGCCTACATATGTTAAAGACGAAAGTCATCCAAAAGTACCTGATGTTGAAGATCTTAAATCAACAGTAACAATTGATGTAAGTAGCTTCCTTGAAGTTATTGACCACATCAAAGGTAACTTTGTTTCAGTTAAGTAGTTTCAAACTAATAACATTAAATTAAAACAGTAGATGAGTAACTCACCTACTGTTTTTTTACTTTTTCTTCTTTAACTCTCTCATATTATTACTACGTTTATATTTTGATAGAGTCTCGTAGTTTTGAATATACGTTTTTTCAGCAGAGTTAATATTACCTGGTGTATAGAACGATGTGTCCTTTAATTGGTCGGGTAAGTATTGTATTTTGTGCCATAAGTCAGATCTATTATAGTCATACATATCCTCATCATCAATACCTACTGGACTTAATCTAAGGTATTGTGGTGTTTGATAAGCTGTGTTTCTAATAGAATGTATGGCTGCATCGATTGCGTGCTCTGCACTCTTTGATTTAGGTGATAGAGCGCATTCAATCACTGCATTTGAAAGGATGATTCTCCCTTCTGGTAAGCCAATTCTATCAACACTATCCATTGCTGTAACGACGCGGGCACAAAGTGCAGGGTTAGCAAGTCCAATGTCCTCATATGCAATAACTATAAGACGTCTCTGAATTGACTGTAAGTCTCCTACTTCAATAAGTTTGGCTAAGTAGTAAAGAGCCGCATCAACATCACTTCCACGTATTGATTTCTGAAAGCCGCTTAATGTGTCGTAGTAGTTATCGCTATCCTTATCCATAGATATGTTGATTGATATAGAGAGTCGTTCTAAGTGTTCATTTGTGATGATTGGATCTTTAGTTGAAGTCATAACAAGCTCTAGAGCATTAAGTGCAAATCTTGCGTCGCCATTACTTTGATGAGCGATCTTGTTAATAACGTCAGGTTCAATGGTTGTTGGAAGATATTCTTTGGAACCTTTTTGTAGGATGTTTGTAATGTCATCGGTAGTTAGTGAATAAAACTCAAAGAGATGAACTCTAGACCTAATTGCTGGATTAATTGCAAAGTGTGGGTTTGAAGTAGTGGCACCAATAATCGTTATAAGTCCATTCTCAATATGTGGTAGCAATACATCTTGTATGTTTTTATTGAGTCGGTGAACCTCATCTATTATTACGACAAGACCAGAACTCATTTCTGCTTCTAAAAATAGTTGGTCTAATTTTTTCTTATTATCTGTTACTGCATTAAACATTCGATAGGGTCTATTTAATGCATTAGCAATAGCCATTGCGGCTGTGGTTTTACCTGTTCCTGGCGGACCAAAAAATATCATTGAGAAGATATCTTTGTTCTCAATCATATTACGTAGTACTTTATTCTCCCCAAAAAGGTGTTCCTGGCCGAAAATATCGTCAATTGTCTCCGGTCTAATGCGAAAAGCTAATGGTTTATTCATAATATCACCTGATATTATTGTATCATATACATAGTAGTTAGGGAGATGCATATGAAAATAGTAATTCAAAAAGTTTCTGAAGCCAATGTGGTTGTTCATGATGAGTATTCAAAGGAGTTTAATGTTGTGGGGAATATTCGACAAGGATATGTTTTATTGGTGGGTATTGAAAAAGACGATACAGAGATAGATATTAATAAAGCAGCTGATAAGATATCGGGTTTACGTTTATTTGAAGATGACATGGGTAAGATTAATCTTAGTATTCATGATATTGGAGGTAGTATTTTATCCATTTCGCAATTTACATTAGCTGCAGATATCAGAAAAGGGAATAGACCTAGTTTTGGTGGTGCCATGGAGCAAACTATGGCAAATGATTTATATGAGAAGTTCAATAAACGGTTGAGAAGTCATGGATTACGGGTGGAAACTGGTGAGTTTCAAACGGATATGAGTGTTAGTTTAGTCAATGAGGGTCCTGTTACTATAATTATGGTAGTCAAAGATGGCAAGGTGTTGTAACTTATGGTAAAATTAAGGACGTTATAGGAGGTGTGTAGGGTATGTTGATGGATGGATTTAGTGTAGCTAAACAAGTTCGAATGAACATTAAAAATCAAGTTGATAATTTAAAGGAATCTGGCAAGAGAGTTCCGATGCTAAGTGTTGTAATTGTTGGTGAGGATCCGGCATCTAAGACCTATGTAGCTTCTAAAGCTAGGCAATGTGAAGAAGTAGGATTTCTATCGCAAGTAATTGCTTTGGATGAGGATATTAGCCAACAAGAAATGGAGTTAAAGATTCAAGAGTTGAATGATAATGATAGGGTAGATGGGATTTTAGTTCAGTTACCATTGCCAAATCATTTAGATGAGAATCGTATTATTGAAACTATTAATCCAAATAAGGATGTGGATGGTTTACATCCTATTAATGTAGGGTTATTGGAATTAGGACAAAAAGGGTTTATTCCGTGTACTCCTAAGGGAATCATTACATTATTGAAAGCTTATGATGTCGATTTAGAGGGTAAGCGCGTATTGGTAATTGGTAGAAGTAGATTGGTTGGTAAACCAGTTGCTTCATTATTACTTAGGGAAAATGCAACAGTTACAATTGCACATTCTAAAACAAAAGATTTAAAGGAACGTATTTTAGAGAGTGATATTGTCGTTGTAGCTATAGGGAGAAAAGAGTTTGTAAGTGTAGATATGCTGAAAAAAGAACATATCGTTGTGGATGTTGGGATACACCGTCATGAAGGCAAACTATATGGTGATGTTGAGAAAGCAGCGTATGAGTATGTGGCAATGGCCACACCTGTTCCAAAGGGAGTTGGCCCAATGACGATTGCTTCATTATTGGAGAATACACTTGAAGCTTATAACTTAAAGGAGCAAGAGTATGAAAAAAGATTATGATTTGGGTAGCATTGTAGAAATGCGCAAGGATCATCCTTGTAAAAAGTCAAAGCAGTTTGAAATAGTGAGAATGGGAGCTGACATAAAGATTGAGTGTCTTGGGTGTGGCGCTATCATCATGCTAGGCAGATCTGACTTTGAAAAGAAGTTGAAGAAAGTAGTTAAAAGAGAAGAGGAAAATTAATGGCATTAACAGCAGGTATTGTAGGTCTTCCTAATGTAGGGAAATCTACTTTGTTTAACGCGATTACTAAATCGCAAGTAGAGGCAGCGAACTATCCTTTCGCAACCATTGCACCTAACGTAGGGGTTGTTAAGGTGAAGGATGAGCGTATGCATAAGATCAGAGAAAAGATTGAATCAGAGAAGGTAATTGAAACAACATTTGAGTTTACAGATATTGCTGGTCTTGTTAAAGGGGCATCACAAGGAGAAGGACTGGGTAATAAGTTCTTATCTAATATCCGTGAAGTAGACGCTATTATTCATGTTGTGCGTTGCTTTGACAATGCGGATATCACGCACGTTCACGATACTGTAGACCCAATCTCTGATATTGAAATTATTGAGATTGAGCTGATGTTGGCTGACTTACAAAGTGTTGACAATAGAATTGGTCGTGTTGGTAAGAAGGCTACTGTAGATAAAGAAGCTAAGTTTGAAGTCGAAGTACTTACTCGATGTAAAGCAGCATTAGAAGACAATAAAATGTTATCTACTCTTACATTTACCGACGAAGAGCTTAAATATATAGCAACGTTCCACTTCTTAACGATGAAACCAATGTTATATGTTGCAAACGTTGATGAGGATTCTTTAATTGATATCGAATCAAACGATCACTATAAGGCTGTCAAAGAGTATGCAGACACAAATAGTAAAAAAGTAGTTTGGTTATGTGCGAAAGTTGAAGAAGATTTATCAGGCCTAGAAGATGATGAGAAGAAAGAGTTCTTATC
>CAZEQW010000008.1:12097-26183 GCA_964514505.1 uncultured Erysipelothrix sp.
GGGGATATCATGCACTTTAGATTTAATGTTTAATGAATGTATGATTTTAAACCAGTTTAATTATTTGTGATATAATACTTATATAAGGAGGAATATTTATGAAATTAGTCCTTGCAATTGTATCAAATGATGATGCATCTAGTGTATCAGCTGCACTAACAAAAGAGAACTACTCAGTAACTCAACTAGCTACCTCAGGTGGTTTCTTACGTGCTGGTAACACCACAATAATAGTTGGTACAGAAGTAGAACGTGTTGAAAAATGTATTGCTATAATAGGTGAAGAGTGTAAAAAAAGAACTGAAGTTGTTCCTTCAAGTGCTTCCTATGATATTGGAAGATTTGCGTCTTTTCCAATTGAAGTTCCTGTCGGTGGAGCAACAATATTTGTGTTAGATGTGGATCAATTCTTGAAATTATAAGACCTATATGGTCTTTTTTCATATAAGGAGGAAAACATGAGACAAAGAACTTTTTTGATGTTTAAGCCAGATGCTTATAGAGATGACTTAGTCGAAACAATCAAGAAGGAGTTAGAGAATAATGGATTAGTAATTGAGGAGTATATTGAATTAGAGGTTGATATTGATGTAATGAAAACATTATTAGAACACTACCGCCTTAATATAGATGAGATGGACCCAAATTTTAATTTTGTTGGTAAAATGTTTAACTCCTTTTACTTCCATGGCAAAAAGAAGATTGGTCCCATGATTGTAAGTTATGATCTAGATGAAGATATTACTATATACACAAGAAATCTTATTGGTAAAACAAGTCCCGAGTTGGCTGATATTAACTCCATCAGAGGTAAGTATTCAACGGATGGTTATGGCCAAGCTGGTGCAGAGAATAGACTCGTTAATAATTTAATTCATGCTTCAGATTCCCCAGAGAGTGCCAATCGCGAACTTAATATATGGTCTAAGTACTTCACTAAAGAGTAGTTAAAACTGCTCTTTTTTTGTTGACACAACCTTTAGATTGCTGTATTATCTGTGTAATACAATATAGGGGGGGATTTTATGAAGCTTACTGTCGAGAATTTAACAATGAAATTTGATCAGCAAGTAGTTTTAAATGGAGTTAATTTTGAGTTTGAAAGTGGAAAGATTTATGCATTACTGGGAAGAAATGGAGCAGGTAAGACTACTTTTTTCAATTGCCTTGCTAATGAATTAAAGCCTGTATCAATGAGCGCTGTGTTTGAAGATGAAAATGGTTCTAGAGAATTAGATGCTAATGATATTGGATATGTAGTATCTACTCCCAATGTTCCTGATTTTCTAACGGGAAGAGAATTTCTAGAGTTTATTTTGGATATGCATGATATGACTCATGGAAAATCTACGCGTGATAATAAGATTGATGAGTACTTTGAGTACCTCGATTTTGATGAAGTAGATCGTGATAAGTTAATGAAAGACTACTCACATGGAATGAAGAATAAGATGCAGATGATTGTTAATATCATTACTAAACCTAAAATTCTATTCTTAGATGAGCCTCTTACTACACTTGATGTTGTTATGGCTGAGAAAATGAAAGATATGTTGCGTAGCATGAAAGACGAGTATATTGTAGTATTTAGTACTCATATAATGGAGTTGGCATTGGACTTATGTGATGAGATTGTTTTACTTCATAATGGAAAGATGGAGCATTTGGACTTAGAATCATTAGACCATGAGGATCAAAAAGATAGAATAATTAACGCTCTATCTAACGAGAAAGACTATGTTTGATAGCTTAATTAATCACATTAGATTCACAGAGAAAATACGGATGAATCAGGTGACATACTATATTACAAAGATACCAATACTAAAGTATTTAATCCCAAAGAATCCTTATGCACCTGAGACAAAGAAATTTTTGATCTATATACTATCAGCACTATCACTAATATTTGGTGTCTTGTTTAAGAATGGTATGATGGCAGGGTTTTATATCGGTATTAGTATTCTGTTTTATTTGAGTACATACGGTCGCTATTTACTACCGACCTTTATAGTTTTTGGTACTTTAGTATTTTCTATGATAAAGGCATTTAATACGCCAAGTTATATTACGGGTAGTCCCATGAACTATCGTTCATTGATGTATCACTTTAGATTTGAACCAAAGCAGATATCAAGGAATATTCGTACAGAATACTTTATTCGAGGATTTATGAATAGATTGTATCTATTTATATTAATGCCTAATATGTTCTTTGTAGTTTTAGGATTTGGATCGTGGTATGCTGGTATTTTGATAATGGACTCAATTCACTCATACTACTTTAAGAAAAATGAAAGAATACTCTTGGACCAAAGTAATTTCAATATGAAAAATGGTTTCATTAGAGCAACTATCAGTATGATATTAGTATTAATGGTAGTGCTGCCGATGATGTTACCTGCAGTGACCCAAGAATATGTTCATATTAAACCAATAAATATTGGTGCTATCATTCTTGTGTTGGTTTTGCTTGCCACATATTTCGACTATAAAACGCGTCAAAACTTTGATTATAAGTTAATGATTCGCACATACATTACGGGGTTTGCGGTTAGCTTAGGAACGATAGATGCCGCTCAAATGGTTAAAGAAAAGAATGTCTCCCAAGTATCAAAAGAGTATGATAAAGAGAATGTGGGCAAAGGGTTTGTGATGTTGAATAATATCTTCTTTGCACGTTACAGTAAGATGTGGAGAAAACGATCCTTAATTAACTTCAGCATTATAATGGTGTTTACTACTGTAATGATCGGCATGGTTATTATGAATAAAACATACGGTTTTGAATTTGATACAAACTTAGGTGGTATGTATGGAATGGTAATGCTGGGTATGTACTACTTGAACTTTGGAGAAAGTATAACGCAAGCCTTGTTCTACAACTGTGATTCATCTTTACTAGGGTATCGGAAGTATAATACTAGCGAAAATATCCTGCCAAACTTTATACAAAGGCTAAAACATATTGTTAGGGTTCATTTGCCGCAATCAATAGTTTTATCAATAGGAGTTGTGTTTCTAACTAAATTAATTGAACCCAACACTTCTATTCTATTATTAGGAATTGTATTTATAGCTTTTATGTCAGTTAGTCTACTATTCTGTATACACTCTTTAGTAACTTACTATGTTTTTCAACCTTATACGATCAATCTAGAGATGAAAGGCATAGGTTATACCGTTATGACAATGGTTGCCTATATTTTCGCGTATTCTATATCTAGTATTGGTTTAGATTGGATTACGATGGTAAATATTATCTCAGTTAGTTCTATAATATATTTACCAGTAGCTGCCTTACTAGTTTATACTCTAGCACCAACACGATTTAAAGTTAAACGTTAATATAAGCAAACGAAAAGTTAGCTATTATGTGTAGCTAACTTTTTACTTGCTTATTTTTTAATATAATGACGAATATGATCTTCTACATAATCCAGAACAAATGGTCCTGGGTCTTTACTGTGGTCTATTTTATAGAAACTGCCATCAGTAGGTAGAGTGTGTAGGAAGTCTTCTTCGTATTCCTCTATAGATATTTGGTTTCTGTTGTCTAGTTGTTCTTGGTGGGTTGTTATCAGGTTATCTTCAAATTTTTCTACAAGTGTCCCTGAGAAGAACTCTCCCATTGAACCTGAACCATAACTATATAGTCCGATGCGCTCATTTGACTTAACACTTTTTGAATCAAGTAATGATATTAAGCTTAAGTATAGTGAACCTGTATATATATTACCTACTCGTCTGTTATATGTTGTGGCGTTTAGATAGTTTTGGTGAAGAGTTTGATTTTCTTCGGGGCTAACTAGTGAGGTTAGTGCTTTTAGTCCAATCTTTGTATAAGGGATGTGGAAAAGTAGTGCACTGAAATCATCTAATGTTCTATTAGTTTCTTGCATGTACTGGTTAAACGTGGTCTCGAAGAATAGCTGGTACTGCTCATTTGAGTATTTACCATCAACGAAAGCTACGTCGCTATAGTTTGGTCTCCAAAAGTCTTGAATATCATCAGCATGATAGGCGCTGTATGGATCTAAGTTTAGAATCTTTGGATTTGAACTAATTAGCATTGCGACTGCACCGGCTCCTTGGGTTGGTTCTCCTGCAGTCTTTAGACCATAGCGTGAGATATCTGAGGTTACGATGAGAACTTTCTTGTTTGGATTTAGAGCGACGTGTGCCTTAGCTAGTTGTAGTGCAGCAGTTCCTGCATAACATGCTTCTTTTAGTTCTATTGCTCTTACTTTATTAGGTAGATCTAGTAGTTTCACTAAAGGCAGCGCAAGAGCTTTTGAGTAATCCAACCCACTTTCAGTCGCAAAGAGTACTAAATCAATAACTTTCTTGTCTTTATCATCTAATATTAAATGGGCAGCATTGGCTCCCAGTGTTAATGTATCTTGAGAAGGAAATGGTATGGCCATTTGATCTTGTCCTAAACCAATAGTAAATTTATTGGGATCAATGTCGCGGCTGTTGGCTAGGTCTTTCATATCGATATATTGTGCTGGCGCATAAAAACCTATCTTATCTATTCCTATTTTCATTGTATCTACTCCTTTATATTTCGTTAATATTATACCTTATGTATAAGGAAAAGGTACTCTTATCACATGTTTAATTATGTGATGTGGTGGAAACTATGTGTATTTACTCTTAATAATTTGTACTTTTGGTATCATAACACTATAATAAAAGAGGTCTTTATATAAAAGAGGAGTGTTTTATGAATAAAGTAGTTATAGTAAGTGCTGCTCGAACTCCGTTAGGAAAGTTTGGCGGTAAGCTGAAAGATATTAAAGCACCACAATTGGGTGCATATGCACTTCAAGGTGCGCTTGAAAAAATTAATTTAAGTCCTGAAGATATTGAGCTAGTAATTATGGGGAATGTGTTGCAGGCGGGTTTAGGACAAAATCCAGCAAGACAGTCCGCTTTTTTAGCGGGTGTTGGTAAAGAAACTCCTGCGTTTACGGTTAATGAAGTTTGTGGAAGTGGGTTGAAGACAATTCACTTAGCGATGCAAGCTATTAAGTTAGGTGAACAAGATATAGTCGCAGTGGGTGGCTTTGAGAATATGTCTCAGACTCCGTATATTTTAAAGAATTCTCGATTTGGTGCTAATTATAATAATCTTGAGCTAAAGGATTTATTGCATCACGATGGATTATTAGATGTTTATTCAGGAGAACCAATGGGTATTACTGCTGAGAATATTGCTGAGTTACATAATATTACTCGTGAGCAGCAAGATAAGTACGCGTTTGAATCTACACAGCGTGCAATAAAAGCTATTGAGTCTGGAGTATTTGCTGATGAAATAGTTCCTGTTGAGATTAAAGGTGGCGTACTGGATCAGGATGAAGGGGTCAGGTTTGATACTTCTCTTGAGAAGTTAAGTAAGTTAAGACCAGCTTTTAAAGAGAATGGTAGTGTAACTGCTGGGAACTCATCAACATTAAATGATGGTGCAGCGGCTCTAATCTTAATGAGTGAGCAAGAAGCATTGCGTCGTGGTATGAAAATTTTATCCTATGTAGAGGATTACCAAGAGATTGGAATGGAGCCTAGTTTAATGGGTTATGCGCCATTCTATGCGATAGATAAGTTAGTTAAGAAAAATGATTTAGATTTGAGTGCTATTGATTTGTTTGAGATTAACGAAGCGTTTGCTTCACAGATGATTGCGGTTATTAATGATTTGAAGCTAGATGCTAGTAAAGTTAATGTTAATGGTGGAGGTATTTCGCTGGGGCATCCAATAGGAACATCCGGTGCTCGTATTGTTGTATCACTTGTTCATCAAATGAATCGTGATAATGTTGAACAAGGTATTGCTTCAATATGCATGGGCGGTGGTATGGGATCAGCTTTACTGCTGAATCGTAATTAAGATGAAGACTTATACACTGATTGTTTGGGGACGTGTTCAAGGCGTAGGATTTCGATATGCACTACATAGGATTGCGGTTGAAGTAGGTCTAGTTGGTGGTGTGTTTATTAATAAAGCCGATGGTAGTGTATATGTTGAAGTAAGTGGAAGTGAAGAAGCTTTGGAATGTTTTGTAGATCGTGTAATACACGAGAAACTGGGGTTTTCTAAAGTAGAATCAGTTAGTGTTAATAAAAATGGGAAAGAAGTTCTTTCTTCATTTAAAATACAATAAACCTAAGTTAACAGCTTAGGTTTTCTTATAGGTGGTGTTTGATATGAAAATGAATGATGAGTTTGCTTATGAAGTCTTGTCCTTTGTATCTGAGATACCTGTTGGTAAAGTAAGTACTTATGGTGATATAGCAAAAAAGCTTGGCTATCCAGGTAACTCTAGATTGGTTGCTAGGGTGTTATCTAATGCTTCTTACTATGGATCTTATCCATGTCATCGGGTTGTGAATAGCGTAGGTAGATTGGCTCCAAGTTGGGATGAGCAGTATGATCTGTTGGTGTCTGAGGGAGTTGAATTTAGTGCAAGTAAAAAGGTTGTCCTTAAATTTCATTTGTGGAAGTAGGGCAACCTTTTCTATTAAAATCTAAATAAGAAGCTGAGTAGAAAGTCAATAATAAAGATATACATTATAAATCTAAAGAAACCAAAGGGTCTAACGGTGTAAGTGCGACGTTGTTGGTATTGCTGTTGACTCTGTTGTTGTCGCAATATTTCCTCAAAGAATTGAGCAAATGGGTCTTGGCTGTTGGATTGTTGATTGGTATATGTATACCGTGGATTAGAACCAAATCGATCGTATTGAGCGCGCTTGGATTCGTCTCCTAAAGTATCATAAGCCGCATTAATCGCTTTCATTTTTGCATCAGTATCGATGCCAGGGTTGGCATCAGGGTGATATTTCTTCGCGAGTTTTCGATATGATCTCTTTATTTCATCTTGTGAAGCGCTTTTAGGAACTTCTAGTGTTTGGTAATAATCTTTATTCATTTATTCTCCTTAGGCATCAAACTTACTACGACAAGAGGGACATGTAACAATAATGTTTTTCTTTCCTCTTGGAATACGTAGTTGCTTATTGCAACTTTTACATCTTAAGTATCTGTATTTTGGTAAATCTTTTATGCGTTTGAATGTTCGTTTCGCTTTACTGATAATATTTCTTCGCATCTTATTATATTTAATATTCTCTTTGTATCGTGCATTAATATTCTTTGAGAACACTCTAACGTAGGATATCAATAGTAGTATTAGTGCTATATTATTAAGTAATCTATTACTTGTTAAGCTAGCAATTAGCACTAAACCTAATGAGAACCATGTCATATCTCTTGATAGGATATCTACTCCGTAGCGTCCTTGCATTAATTTTGTAAAAAAGTTTCGTATTTTTGTCATTTATTCTCCTATTAAGGCATTGCCTTAATAAGCATTATAACGTGTACAGATGACAATATAAAGAAAACTATCGTTTTTCACGATAGTTTCATATTTTTTTAGAATCTAACCATTGAATTAGGTTGTGTTCAACTAATGCTGTAAGAAACTCGTTTATGAACTGATTGGTATTACATATATTAAGTTCAAATGTAGTTTTGAGTGTTCTAAAAGTGATGTGATCGTGGTGAACTGAAGCGATCCAGCTAATTCCGTTTTGTAGTAAAGTATCTATTTGATCATCACTTACATTTAAGGTGTCAAATATAAGTGAGTCAATAAAGCTTAACGTTCTAAATGCTGGCAACTTATCTAATACTGTAATCTTAGCATCAGTGTGACTTTTAATTGTGGAGATTAAATCAAGATCATCGTTGTTTGATATGATAAAGTCAGTTGATTCTAACTCCTGTGGGTTTATTAGGTTTAGTGCAGTAGCATCGCTATATGTTTGAAGTTTGGTACTTGTTTTTATGTGGATACTTTGGTGATTGTGGTTTTGAAGGTCAGGGTATACAGTTATGTTTGCTTCCTCGAGTTTCTTTAATGCACGCATTGAAAGGGAGGATGCGTTGAAGTTAGCGCGCAAATCAATATCATGTTCTGCTTGCTTTAGTTCTAGTGCTAAATCAATCAAGGTATTATCGTGCTTTAAGTTATAGTCAATAACTTGGTTGTTTGTGTCAATAATATCATTTTTTAATGTGAGTGTTTGAATAACGTAATGTAATCCTATAATCGAAATCTTCATTTCGTTACCTCCTTATTAAAGCTATTATACCATGATTGTTTATTAGGGCGCATAGCTATGATATAATATGTTAGTTAGAAGAGGTAATATAAATGAAAAAGACACGAGTACGTTATGCTCCCAGTCCAACTGGGTTTCTCCACATTGGAAATGCTAGAACAGCTTTGTTTGATTATTTAATCGCTAAGCATTATGGTGGAGATTTTGTTTTAAGAATTGAAGACACGGATATTGAAAGAAATGTCGAAGGTGGAGAGGAATCTCAACTTCGCTATTTGAAGTGGCTTGGTATTATGCCAGATGAATCACCAGAAAATCCTAATGAGAAATATGCTCCTTATCGTCAAATGGAACGTTTGGATATTTATGAGAAGTATACAAATGAGTTATTAGATGCAGGTTATGCTTATAAGTGTTTCTGTACACCGGAAGAACTTGAAGAAGATTATCAAAAGCAAGTGGCTGCAGGTCATGTATCGACGCGTTATAGTCAAAAGTGTTTGCATTTAGATAAGGAAACGATAGAGAGTAATATTAATGAAGGTAAGCCTTATAGTATCAGACTTCGTGTTCCTGAAGATAAGTCTTATACGTTCAATGATATGGTTCGCGGAGAAATTACTTTTGAATCTAAAGATATTGGTGACTGGGTTATCGTAAAGAGCAATGGTATCCCAACTTATAATTATGCGGTGGTGATTGATGATCATACGATGGATATTACACATGTATTTAGGGGAGAGGAACATATCTCTAATACACCTAGACAGTTAATGTTGTTTGAAATGCTAGGGTGGGAAGCTCCTCTTTATGGTCATATGACATTAATTGTGAACGAGAGTGGTAAGAAGCTATCGAAGCGTGATCACTCAGTTATGCAATATATTAGTCAATATGAGGAACAAGGTTATTTACCTGAAGCAATGTTTAATTTTATGGCGTTATTGGGTTGGTCTCCTGAAGAGGAGCGTGAAATCTTTACGCATGATGAGTTAATTGAACGTTTTAGTGAAAAACGTTTATCTAAGTCTCCATCTATGTTTGATGTTAAGAAGCTTACGTGGATGAATCATCAGTATATGAAGGAAATGAGCGACGAGGCTTGGTTAGATTTTGTCCGTCCATTTGCGGATAAAGCTGTTGATTTTAGTGGCAAGGATGAATCATGGATTAATCTTGCGCTGTTGTTGTATAAAGATCAAACTCAATATGGGGCGGAGATAGCGGATCATATTAAGATCTTCTTTGAAGAGCCTGTATTAAGTGATGAGGCTAAGGAAGTGTTGGCTTGGGATACAACTCCATTGATTGCGAAAGCATTCTTGGATAACTTGCCTACTGAGTGGAGTGTTGAAAAACTAAGAGAGTCTTTCAATACTGCTAAAGAGGCAAGTGGCTTAAAGGGTAAGCCGTTATTTATGGGCTTGCGTGTAAGTGCTACACATTTAAATCATGGACCTGACTTAATGAGTACGTTGTTCTTGTTGGGTAGGGAAGCGATTGAAAGTCGACTGAAAGAGTATGTTAATCTTTAATAAAACTGAAGAGCATAAAGTGATGCGTGATCCAGTACATGGATATATTAACGTTGATTATCAGGTGGTATGGGATTTAATCAATACCCCTGAGTTTCAACGATTGCGTCGCATTCATCAACTCGGGGGAACGATGCAGGTATATCATACTGCTGAGCACTCTCGTTTTGGTCATTCACTGGGTGTCTATGAGATCGTTCGTTTGATGTTGGAAAACATCAAAGGATTGAAGGATACATTGAGTGAGTTTGAGCAGGTAGCAGTTTTGTGTGCGGGATTGTTGCATGATGTTGGTCATGGTCCATTCTCTCATGCGTTTGAATCGGTGAGTAATGTTCATCATGAGGTTTTAACTGATCGAATCATTTTGGAGGATACAAATATCAATCGTATCTTAAGTGATGTTGATAGTAGTTTGCCACAAGTTGTTGCTGATATTATTGCGCATCGTCATAAGCGTGCTTTATTATCGCAAATGATTAGTTCGCAAATGGATGCTGATCGCATGGACTATCTTTTACGTGATTCCTATTTTACGGGTGTGAGCTATGGTGAGTTTGATTTATTTAGAATACTTAGAACCATTAGAATTGTGGATGATATGATTGTCGTTAAAGAAAGTGGAATCCATGCTATAGAGGACTATATTATGGCGCGCTATCAAATGTATTGGCAGGTATACTTGCATCCTACTTCGCGTAGTTATGAAAGTATATTGGGAGCTATCTTTAAGCGTATGCGTGATCTTGAAGCGACGCAACCTGAGCTGTTGGACGCTGTAGCAATCTTTAAACCTTTCTTAGGTGATGATGAGGTTATGTTGGTAGATTTCCTTGGCTTAGATGAATCGTCTTGTCTGGCGGGCTTTATGAGGCTGTTGGATAGTGAGGATGAAATTATTGCGGACCTGACCCGTCGTTTATTAAATAGAGACTTATTTGATTATTTAGATATTAAAAATGAATCAACTTTAATTGAGGTAGAGAAAAAAGTAAGTGCCGCAGGATTTGACCCAAGGTACTATATGATGCAGGATTTCATGAGTCAGTCTCTTTATTTCCCATATAAGGAACAAGAGAATGCTGGGGTGTGGATCTTAAAGGATGACGCTTTGATAGAATTATCCAACGCTTCTACTGTTGTTAAGGGATTTGTTCAAGGTGAGGAGAAAGAGGATCGTAAGGTTTTTTTTCCAAAAGGCCTTTAGAGAGGGAAATTATGAATAGAGATACATATATTAAGATAAGAAAAAATATAAAAGAACACTTACCAGTTCATACTGTAACATTTATCTTTAGTGGTGTTGGTGTTAGAAGAAGTGCGGATTCTGAATATCCATTTAGCGCTAATAGAAATTTCTTTTATGCCACGGGCATAGAAGAGCCTGGTGCAGTATTGGTATTTGATAATGAAAAAGAGATTCTGTTCTTGCGCGATGTTGATGAAACTCAAGAGAAGTGGGTAGGTCACTATTTACGTGATCATGAAGCTCAAGAAGTTTCTGGTATTAAGGATGTACGTTACTTCGAAGACTTTGATAAGTATTTAAATAAAGTACTGGAGCGCAAAACGAGAATTGGACTGGATTTAGACCAAAAGAACTTTACTGAAGAGGCCTATGGTTCAGCAATTAGTATGGCTGATTATGTTGGCATTGAACGTGTAATTGATGTTCAAGAAATATTTGTCCGCGCGCGTATGGTTAAGTTCCCAGAAGAGATTGAAGCTATTAAAAAAGGTGTTGCCTTAACGCATCAATCGATTGAAGCAATGTTAGGGGAAATGAAACCTGGTAATAATGAAAATGACATGGCTGCTAGATTTGAATATGAAACTAAGAAGAATCATGGCACATTACAGTTTAATACAATCGTGGCTTCAGGTGCTGGAGCAACAGTTCTTCATTATGAAGATAATAATCGTGAGTTGATTGATGGAGAAATGGTATTGATTGACCTTGGTTCGGCAGTAAATGGATATGGAGCAGACATATCAAGGACTTATCCAATCAATGGTACGTTCACTGATAGACAAAAAGAAGTGTATAATGTTGTGCTTGAAACATTTGAAGCAGTAAATGCTGCCGCAAGACCTGGTATAAGTTTAATTGATTTGAATGAGTTAGCTAAAGAGAAGCTAGCTCAGGGTTGCAAGGACTTGGGGTTAATTGAAAGTAGTGAGGATGTTTCAAATTATTATTATCATAGTATTGGTCACTCTTTGGGCCTAGATACTCATGATGTTTGGATTGGTCGTGATCATAAGCTTGAAGTTGGTAATGTAATAACTAATGAACCTGGTTTATATATTGCTGAAGAAGGCATTGGTATTCGTATTGAAACTGATTTGGTAATTACAAAAGATGGAAATGAAGACTTAGCTCCTCAAATTCTAAGAACTGTTGATGAGATTGAATCGTACTTGGCTAAGAGATAGATTAAAGGTGGTTTGTTTTAGACAAACTACCTTTTTTAATGTTAATGTAAGGGCTTGTATTGAAGTATATTTCCTACTATAATAGGAGAACATTAGCAAAAAAATTGCTTAAATTAGTACTTCATGTGAAACATATAAGAAATTACGGTTAAACTCTTGACATTATGTATGTATTGCATATAATTCAAGGAGTAATATTGAGGTGATTGTATTTTGATAAAGGTAACAGCAACACATACATCTAAAGACGAAGTTATTCGTCATGTAGATAAGCAGGCAACGTTTATTGACCTAGGCGGAATTTACAGAATTACTTATAAGGAAGAATCGGGTGCATTGATGGTTCTTGATATAAGTGATAGCTGGGTTCAATTTAAACGTGAGGATACCTGGACAACTCATGCAATATTTCATCAACATGAACCAAGCAAACTATATATAGTATCGGAAGAAGGGGAACTTAGATTTGATATTGAAGTTTCATCTATACAGCGTAGTACTCAAGGGGTAGTTGTTGATTATGTTTTATTACAGGCGGATGTCGAAGATAGACATCGATATGAATGTGAATGGATTAAGGAGGAGACAACATGGCAGGGAAATCATTAACGGATGTAGCATTTCAAAATTTAAAGAAAAAGCGTAAGGAAGTTTACTTCAATAATCTGTGGAAAGAAGTAAGTGAAGAAGTTGGATTTAGCGAGGAAATGGCTAAGCGAAAAATCGCTTCGTTCTATAATGCTTTGATGTTAGATGTTCGTTTCATCTCTTTGGAGCAAAACCAGTGGGATCTTCGTGAGCGTTATGCTGAGGACACACTAAAGATTGATCCGGAGCTAATGATGGATTATGATGATTATGACGAAGATGACATAATAATTGATGAAGATTAAACACTGAAAGGGCTTAGATTAGCCCTTTTTAATTATTGTTGTGTATTTTATCACTTAGACTTTGCATTTTATTGTAAAAGGGGTAAAATATAAGAGAGAAATTTAATAAGGAGGATTTTGATATGGCATTAGTATCAGCAAAGGGTATCTTAGAGGCTGCTCGTAAAGGGCATTATGCAGTAGGTGCATTTAACATTAATAACTTAGAGTGGACTCAAGCTATCTTAGAAACTGCACAAGAGGAAAACTCACCAGTTCTATTGGGAGTATCTGAAGGTGCTGTTAAGTATATGGGTGGATTCGTTACTGTTTTCAAAATGGTAGAAGGTTTAGTTGCAGACATGGGAATTACAGTTCCAGTTGCATTACACTTAGACCACGGTAGTTTCGAAGGTGCTAAAAAAGCAATCGACGCTGGCTGGACATCAGTTATGTTCGATGGTTCTCACTATGAGTTTGAAGAGAACTTAGCAAAAACAAAAGAAATCGTTGCTTATGCACATGAGCACGGTGTATCAGTTGAAGCAGAAGTTGGTTCAATTGGTGGTGAGGAAGATGGAATCATCGGTACAGGTGAATTAGCAGATCCTCAAGAATGTAAAGTATTAGCAGATACAGGAATTGACTTCCTAGCTGCGGGTATTGGTAATATCCACGGTAAGTATCCAGCTAACTGGGCAGGATTGGATTTTAATGTTTTAGGAGCAATCCAGGACATTACTAACCAAATTCCATTAGTATTACACGGTGGAACAGGTATTCCAGTTGAGCAAATCAATAAAGCAATCGAGTTAGGTGTTGCTAAGATTAACGTTAACACAGAGTTACAATTAGTATTTGCTGCTGCTACTCGCAAGTATATTGAAGAAGGTAAAGACCTTGAAGGTAAAGGATTTGACCCTCGTAAGTTACTAGCTCCAGGTAAGCAAGCAATTAAAGACGGTGTTAAAGCTAAGATTGCTGAATTCGGAAGCGCAAACAAAGCTTAATTAGTTAATTAAACCACTGTTAATTCAGTGGTTTTTTATTGGATTGTAAGAGGATAATTATGTATACATTGAATGAAATAATCCCTATGGTAAGTGA
>CAZEQW010000009.1:0-26162 GCA_964514505.1 uncultured Erysipelothrix sp.
GAAAAGGACACGATTATATAAGTCTGATGTAGAGAGTGAAGCGGTTGGTGAAAGCTTCTCGTAGGAATTATATAGTTACCACCTTGGAGTTGGCTTTTGAAAAAGTCCGTATCCCTGCGTTATGGGGTTTGAGTGCACACAGTATGTGTGAAGTAAGGTGGTACCGCGATCTTTCGTCCTTATAGATTGTGGTTTTTTTTATGCAAAGGAGGCAGTTAATATGATAAATATTAAAGAAAATGAACGCTTAAGTGTTTTAAATCACTCGAGTGCTCACGTAATGGCACAGGCCATTAAGAGATTATATCCAAATGCTTTGTTTTGGGTTGGTCCAGTTATTGAAGATGGTTTTTACTATGATGTAGATTTAGGGGACCAAGTTTTAACGGAAGAAGATTTTCCTAAGATTGAAAGAGAGATGCGTAAGATCTCTAAAGAAAATAAATATATTGTGCGTGAAGAGTTGACGCTTGATGAAGCTTTAGAAATGTTTGCGAATGATCCATATAAGTTGGACTTAATTAATAATAACTTAACTGGGGATGATGTTGAGATTACAGCATATCGCCAAGGTGAGTTTGTGGATTTATGTCGTGGACCTCACGTTGCTAGTACACGTGAAGTTAAGCATTTTAAGTTAACAAAGGTCTCTGGTGCCTACTGGAAGGCGGATGCTAATAACAAGATGCTACAAAGAATCTACGGTATTAGCTTTGATACTCAAGAAGACTTAGAAAGCTATGAAGCTTGGTTAGAGGCTGCTAAAGCTCGTGACCATAAGAAGTTAGGTAGAGAGCTTGATCTGTTTATGTTTAGTGAATATGGACCTGGTTTTCCTTTCTTCTTACCTAATGGTGTGACACTTAAGAATCTGTTATTAGATTACTGGCGCAAAGTTCATGTGCGTCGTGGTTATAAGTTTATTGAAACACCAACAATGTTAAGTAGAGATTTATGGGAAGTATCAGGACACTGGGATAACTATCAAGACAATATGTATATATCAGAGGTTGATGATCGTAAGTTTGCGATTAAGCCAATGAACTGTCCTGGAAGTATTTTAGTGTATAAGAATGATTTATATTCATATAGAGACTTACCATTGCGATTAGCAGAGTTGGGTCATGTTCATAGACATGAAGCTAGTGGTGCTTTAAATGGTTTATTTAGAGTTCGTGCCTTTACACAGGATGATGCGCATATCTTTGTGACTCAACAGCAAATTGAAGATGAAGTACTTGAAATCATTGATTTTATTGAAGAAGTATATTCTGTGTTTGGTTTAACATATGATATTGAATTGTCTACTAGACCTGAAAAAGATTATATTGGTACTGAAGAAATTTGGGATCAATCTGAACAAGCTTTAATGAATGCATGTCGTAAAGCGGGTAAAGAGTTTACTATTAATGAGGGTGATGGAGCCTTCTATGGTCCTAAGTTAGACTTTAAGATTCGTGACTCCTTAAATAGGGTTTGGCAATGTGGTACTGTTCAATTGGATATGAACTTACCTGAGCGCTTCGATATTTCATATGTGGATGAACATGGTGATCGTGTTCAACCTGTATTATTACATAGAGTAATCTTTGGTTCTGTTGAGCGTTTTATTGGAATCTTGATTGAACACTTTGGGGGTGCATTCCCATTGTGGATGGCACCAGTTCAAGTTAAGATTATTCCGGTTAATGCTAAGTATCATAGTGAGTATAGTTATGAAGTTAAGAATATGTTGGAGAAGAAGGGGATTCGCGTTGAGGTTGATGATCGAAATGAGAAGTTAGGATATCGTCTGCGTGAGGCTCAAACTTCAAAGGTTGCTATTCAATTAATTATTGGAGATAAGGAAGTTGAAAATAGAAGTGTTAACTTGCGTCGTTATGGATCGCAGTCTCAGCACTCTTTATCAATCCATGCATTTATTGAGTTAATTCTAGATGAGATTGAAAGTAAGAAGACTGAAATCAAATAATTTGAACCACAGGGAATCCTGTGGTTTTTTTATGTCGATAGTGAAGTTTTGTGTATTCTAATGTGTTTTCATTGTGAAAACCTGCAACTTTTACATATAAGGTGTAAAAGTTTACATTATTTGTGAAAACTACTTGAAATATTATTTAGGCTTGGTATAATCTAAACATTAGAAAAGGAGAATTTTTATGAAGCGATATTTAAAGGTTGTTATGATTGCATTGATCTCGTTATCTTTAGTTGCTTGCGGTGGATCTAAAAATGATTCAGGCGGCGCTAGTGGTAATCCTGTATTAGGAGTCAACCTAGACCTCACTGGTGGTGGTGCACAATACGGTGAAGCCGAAGAAGCTGGTATTAAACTGGCTGTTAAGCTTTACAACGAAAAGGGTGGCTTTAAAGGCCAGAAGGTCGAGATAAAAATTCTCGATTCAAAATCCGATGTTGAAGAAGCATATAAGATTCAAACTCAATTAGCAGAATCAGGTGTATTCGCGATTGTTGGTGCTACTATTTCAGGTACATCAGCTCAAGCGGTTCGTGCATCAGGGGAACAAAAAGTTCCAACAGTATCACCATCTGCTACTACAGATTCAGTAACTAACGATGGTACAACTGGTTATCCATTTGGATATCGAGTATGTTACTCAGATAGTTTCCAAGCGGTAACGATGGCAAACTTTGCGACAGAGAAGGGCTTTACTAAAGTTGGTATCATTGGAGATAACTCAAGTGATTATGCTAAAGGACTAGCTGACGTCTTTGTTGAACAGTTTGAAAAGAATGGTGGAACGATTGTATTTGCTGAAAGTTATGCAAAAGGAGAAACTGATTTCTCTGCAACTATTACTAAAGTAAAAGCTAATACTGAAGTTGAGGCTCTATTTATTCCAGGATACTATGGTGAGATTGGTCCACTATTGGGTCAAGCTTATGATCAAGGTGTTCGTCTACCGGTCCTTGGAGTTGATGGTTATGATAGTGGGGAGTTAATTAACTTAGCGGGTGCTGGTGCACTTAATAATTTATATTACTCAAATCACTACTCTCGTTTAATCTCATCTGATGAGCATACGGCGTTTGTGGATGCATTTAAAGCTGAGTACAATAAAGAACCAGCGGGGTTTGAGGCACTTGCATTTGATGCGACTAATCTTGTTCTAGATGCACTTGAACGTGCTGGATCAACTGATCCAATTAAAGTTAATGATGCTATTAAAGCAACTAAAGACTTTAAGGGTGTTACAGGAACCATTTCAATTAATGATTTACATAATGCTGAGAAATCAACGTATGTAGTTGAACTTAAAGATGGTGTGGAAGTGAATGCTACAATTGTAGCTCCTTAATCAGTAGTTAAAAGGGCGGGTGTTTCACTCGCCCTATTTTACACAAAGGAGGAAAAGTTTATATGGAGCAGTGGATTCAACAGATTTTAAACGGACTAACGATCGGTAGTATATATGCTTTAGTTGCTCTAGGTTATTCAATGATCTATGGGATAATAAAATTAATTAACTTTGCTCATGGTGAAATGTTCATGTTGGGGGCTTATATGTCCTATGTAGCAATGGTTAAATTAAGTATGCCCTTTTGGTTTGCTTTAGTGTTTTCGATGATTGTTTGTGGTTTTATTGGTTTTGTAATTGAGCGTGTAGCATATAGACCGCTTCGTAACTCAACGCGCATTAGTGCCTTGATTACAGCTATTGGTATATCAATGTTACTTCAGAATTTAGTGAGTCGGTACTTTGGTGCCGATATTATTGCGGTACCCCGAGTGCAATTAATGCCCTCTATCACCTTAGGTTCAATTGTTATTAGTGGAAATCAAATTGTAATATTCTCAGTAACCATAATCTTATTGGTTGCTCTTCAATATATTGTTTATCATACTAATATGGGGCGTGCAATGCGTGCTGTATCCACGGATGCAGATGCCGCTTCCTTGATGGGTATTAATGTTAATAAGACAATCACATTTACATTTGTATTGGGATGTATCTTAGCAGCAGCGGCTGGATCGCTAGTTGCTAACTACTATAACTCAATAACACCTCTAATGGGTGTTACAAGAGGATTAAAAGCATTTATTGCTGCAGTATTTGGTGGAATCGGAATCTTACCAGGGGCAGTAATTGGTGGATTCTTTATAGGAGCAGTTGAAACGTTTGTAGCAACAACAAGTTTCTCTATTTGGCGCGAGGCTATCGTGTACTTAGTACTAATCCTAATTTTAATTATTAAACCGACTGGTTTATTAGGTAAGAAAGGGGACAATAAAGTATGAGAAAACAGAAAAGCACAAAGCGAATTAATATTAGTGCCCTTATTTGGTTAGTACTAGCGTTTGCTGGTTACTTTATTCTTTCCTATCTATTAGATGCGCGTATTTTAAGAAAATCACACGAGATAGTGGTTATTTCAATTCTTTTAAATATTATACTTGCAGCATCTATTAATCTAGTACTAGGAGTTGCAGGACTCTTTACATTAGGACATGCAGGATTTATGTCCATTGGTGCTTATAGTGTTGCTATTACACTACAAAAAGTACCGGGTATGAGTGGTCTTCTACTAGGGATTGGGATTGGATTAGTGATTACAACTATAGTTTCTTTAATAGTAGCTATTCCGACATTACGACTAAAGGGTGATTATCTAGCGATTGCAACTCTTGGGGTAGCGGAGATCATTCGAATCATTATTGTAAACTTAGATAAGTATACTGGAGGACCTATTGGGATCTCTAATATTGAGCAAATTCCAAACTTTACGATGATCTACTTTGTTGCCGTAGTTATTCTTTACTTCCTAACGGCACTACGTAATAGTCGTTTTGGAAGAGCTTGGAATGGTGTTAGGGAAGATGAGATTGCATCACAAGCGATGGGATTAAATCTAACAAAAAATAAAGTAAGTGCGTTTTTAATTAGTGCCTTAGTAGCCAGTATTGCTGGTGGTTTATATGCATCGTATTTTGCTTTAATTAAGCCAGAGATGTTTGGATTCCAAAAGTCTATTGATATATTGGTTATCGTAGTACTTGGTGGACTAGGCAGCTTTACAGGAACTGTAGTAGCAGCTATTTTAATTGAGATGATTAACTTAATCTTTGCTTCATTTGCCCAAGAAAGAGTTATTATTTACTCAATACTACTTGTAGTTATGATGGTGTTTAAACCAGGTGGTTTATTAGGATCTTATGAAATTAGTTTTAAAAGGTTATTAGAAAGGAGAGCAAAAAATGACACTACTCTCCGTTAAAAATTTAAGCCAACACTTTGGTGGTATTATTGCTATTGATGATGTTAGTTTAGATATTAAAAAAGGTAAAAAAGTTGGTATTATTGGACCAAATGGTGCAGGTAAAACTACATTCTTTAATTGCTTGACAGGTTTCTATGAACCAACAAAAGGCTCAATTGAGTATAATAGCGATAATGGGGTAGTCATACTTAATAAGTATCGTGTTGATCAGATAACTGCCATGGGATTTGCGCGAACGTTTCAAAACATTCGCTTGTTCAAAGACTTAAGTTTATTGGATAATATAAAGATTGCGATGAACTATAATGTTAAGTATACAATGGTAGATGCTGTATTGCGATCAAGAGCATATTATCGAGAAGAACGCATAATGGATGAAAAGGCAAGACAGTTTTTGGACATTACTGATTTGATTGAAAAAGCAGAACAGAAGGCTTCATCATTATCCTATGGTGAGCAAAGAAGACTTGAGATTGCTCGAGCTTTAGCTACTGGGGCTAGTACTCTATTCTTAGATGAACCGGCGGCTGGAATGAATCCGCAAGAAACAGCAGATTTAATCGATTTTATTAATCTTATTCATGAGAAGTTTAATCTAACGATTGTCTTAATTGAACATGATATGAACTTAGTTATGTCACTTTGTGATTATCTATTTGTATTAAATTATGGTCAGTTAATTGCATCTGGTAATCCAGATGAGATTAGAGCTAACCCTAAAGTTATTGAGGCTTACTTAGGAAATGAGGATGATAACTAATGCTAAAGATTAAAAACTTAGATGTTAAGTATGGTGAGATTCATGCTCTAAAGGATGTATCTATTAATGTTAAGCCTGGTGAAATTGTTACTTTAGTTGGTGCAAATGGTGCTGGTAAAAGTACACTATTAAAAACTATTTCAGGGTTACTAAAGCCTGTTAATGGTAGTATTGAGTTAGATGATGCTTCTTTAATTGGTCAAACACCCGATAGAATTGTTAAGAAGGGTGTTATTCATGTTCCTGAAGGTAGAAGAATCTTTTCGGGAATGAGTGTTGAGGAGAACTTGATTCTAGGAGCTTTTACTCGTAAAGATAAGTCTAATCTTAATAAAGAGATTGATGCTATTTATGAGCGATTTAGTATTCTTAAAGAACGTAGACATCAAAATGCTCATACATTAAGTGGGGGAGAACAGCAAATGCTTGCGATCTCTCGTGCTTTACTTAGTAAACCACAGGTCTTGCTTCTTGATGAACCAAGTATGGGTTTAGCACCTTTAATTGTTAAGCAGATTTTTGAGATAATTCAGGAAATTAACAATGATGGTATGACTATTTTATTAGTTGAGCAAAATGCTCATAAAGCTTTACAGATTGCGGATTACGCTTATATTATTGAAGGGGGTAGGATTCAGTTAGAGGGTCCGGCTGCTGAAGTTCGTGAGAGTGATCGTGTTAAAGAAATCTATTTAGGAGGATAACAGGCTATGCCTGTTTTTCTTTTGTAAAAGAAAAGGAGATTGATTATTCAATCTCCTACTTATCATCCTTATGACCATGCAATAGAGCTAAGCGAAGATCATAGAGTTCTTGACTTAAATCTACATAGTAGTTATGTGGGTAGTGAAGTCTTTTTACTTCTTCCCAGAATGTTTCTCTTTCTTGTTTAGCGTATATTGAAACATCAAATAATGATGGTTGCTCATAGACACAGATTCCATTTTCAAATATTGGAACATGTAAGTTTCTAATAGTATAGTTAGTAATAGTCTTTCGCTTCCATGGTTGAATTGGGTCAAATATAACTAACTCATCTTCTGGAATTACTTCATCTGCTAAAGCAATATAATCAGCTAATGCCTTATTAGTTTCATTATCATAGAAACGGTATAGTCTCTTATGACCTGGATTCGTTATTTTTTCGATGTTATCTGAAATCTTTATCTTAGGATTAGCAACTCCATTTACTTCGTGAGCTACTAATTTATATACGCCCCCAAGTACTGGATCAGATTTTGAAGTAATTAAGTTTTCACCTACTCCAAATTGATCAATTTTAGCACCTTGGTAAATTAGGTCATCGATAATATATTCATCAAGTGAGTTTGAAGCCATAATCTTACAGTCTTCAAACCCTGCTTCATCTAACATGATTCTTGCTTCTTTAGATAAGTAGGCTAAATCACCTGAATCTAATCTGATTGCTTTCAAGCGCTTTCCAATCGGTAATAAGTGCTCTTTGGCTACTTTAATGGCGTTGGGTACACCTGATGTCAAGGTATCATATGTATCTACTAAGAAAATAGCATTATCTGGATTGTGTTTCGCAAACACTTCAAATGCTTCGTATTCAGTATCAAATAGTTGAACGTACGAGTGTGCCATAGTACCAGATACATAAGCTTTGAATTTTTCACCTGCTAAAGTGTGAGAAGTTCCAACAGCCCCAGCAATCATAGCGCTTCTTGCGCCTTCTAAAGATGCATCATAACCATGTGCACGTCTAGCTCCAAACTCAAGAATAGCTCTACCGCGTGCAGAACTTACAATACGGCTGGCTTTGGTTGTGATTAAAGTAGGGTAGTTTATTGATAGCAATAACATAGTTTCAATTAATTGTGCTTGAATCAACTTTCCTTTAACCGTTATTAATGGTTCATTAGCAAATACTACCGTTCCATCTTCAACGGCTCTTATATCAAGTTCTAGTTCCATATCAAGTAGATACTGCAAGAACGCTTCATCTCTAAAACCACATTCATGTAAGTACTCAATATGGTGGCGTTCAAACTTAAAGTTATTGATACCTTCAATGAGTCTTGTTAGACCATTAAAGATCATATAACCACCGTTATCAGGTATCTTACGGGTAAACATATCAAAGTAGACAATCTCTTCATGGCGTCCTTCTTTGAAGAAAGTATATGCCATCGTAAATTCATAGAGGTCTGTTAGAAATACAAAATCATTTTTATTAATCATATCTAATACTCCTTATATGGTGTATAATAACATCTATATTTTATTATAGCACATTGGAGGAACCCTTATGTATGTAAGACATAAATTTAATGCAGAAATTATTAAAGATACTAAGTTTAATGATGTGAATATATCGTTGAGAATCATTATGCCATTAGATAGAAAGTATGTATCACAAGCTAATATTATGGTCGAGTTATTTGATGATCGACTTATAAACTATCCAACTAAAAAGTCGATGACTAAGTTAATGGATGACTTATACGGTGCACGCTTTAGAGCCAGCACATATAGTGTAGGAAAAACTCAAGTTATTGATTTGCAGTGTGTTGGTATTAACGAACGTTTCGTAGATGAGAGTCTACATCAAATGTATTTAGATACATTAATGGAGATTTTTACGCAGCCCCTAATTAATGAGAACACTGTTAAAGAAGCAGCAAAGAACTCTAAGCAGAACTTAATTCGTATTAATGAGAAACCAAACAGTTATGCAATCTTCAAAGCCTTTGAACTTGCTGGTGAAGACCAAACTTTTGGTTTAAATGTATTTGGATATGAAGAAGACTACGATGCAATTAATGTTTTAGAAATGAATGAGTTTCATCAACTATGTTTAAATACATTTCGTAAAGAAATTTACTTAGCAGGGGATATTGATTCTTTAGATATTCCAGAATTTCTTAATAATGTTGATTATGAGTCACTAACAACAACTAAAGTAGACAGTCGTACTATTGAAGAGAGCAATAAATCAAATCAATCAGAGATTGTTCAGGTATATCCTGTTTCTATTGATCCACATCATGAACTATACTATGCGTACTTAACACTCTTGGCTATATTAGGTCAAAGTCCAAGTTCGCTGTTATTTCAAAACATAAGAGAGAAAGAAAGTTTATGCTATAGCATTTATGCTTCGCAATTAATTTATGATGGACTATTCTATATTGGTAGTAGTGTTAAGGTAGGCAGTGAAGATGTTGTAGTATCATTGATTTCTGAGCAGTTTGAAGCGATAAGAAAAGAAGGCTTCGATTTGGCTTCCACTAAGCAATATTTATTTAATCGAATAAAAGGAACTAAGGAAGCCACGCGTGGTTTGATTGATTTGAGTTTTAGAAATAATCGACTTCAGATGAGTGATGATGAAAGCACGATGTTAGAGAAGTTTAGTAAAGTAAGTCAGGAAGATATAGTATCGGTGCTTGATCATATTGGTCAGCCCTTTACATATATTTATAAAGGGGTGTCAGAATGAAATTAATTAGTAATCCATTTAATGAACAGGCGTATTCTTTTGATACTAAAGAGGGATTAAAAGTAATAATCGTTCATAAGCAAGGTTTTGAGAGATCATTAGTGGCTTATGGAACTCATTTTGGTGCTCTAAACTTAAAGCAGGAAATGAATGGGAACGTTTATAATCATAAACAAGGTTTAGCGCATTTTCTTGAACATAAGTTATTTGAAGATGAAGAAGGGGATATTCTTTCTCAGTTTGCGAAACTAGGAGCGAATGCGAATGCCTTTACTTCTTTTGAGCAAACAGTCTACTACTTTAGTACAACAATGAGTATTAAGGAACCCTTGAGTTTACTCATGAAGTTTGTGAATCGATTGAGTATAGATGAAGCTTCTGTTGAAAAGGAAAAGGGGATTATCATTGAAGAGTTAAAGATGTACGATAATAATCCTGATTTTAACCTTTTATATAAAACATATAGCAACGTATATAATACGTATCCACTTAAGTATGATATTGCGGGTACAGAGGAAAGTGTTAGTGCAACGACGCTAGAAGATTTGCAAAGAGCCTATGAGTTAAACTATCAACCTTCTAATATGTGTTTAGTAGTAATTAGTGGAGAGGATCCTAAAGTAGTTAAATCTTGGATTGATACTCAAGATATAACCAATACTTCACACGAGGTTGAAAATATATTCGAAGATGAAGATTTAAGTGTAGTTACTAATTCATTTGAATATGATTTTCCTGTAGTTATTCCTAAGTATAGTCTGGCTTATAAGTTCTCCTATACTAATAATAATACGCACCTTGATAGTTTTATGACGCGTATTATCTTAGAGTTGAATTTTAGTGAGTTTGATGATAATTTTCAAACGTATTTAGATGAAGATATCATATCAGAGGACTTCAGTTATCATGTTGATCTTCGCGATGGCTTTGGAGTTATATATTTCTTTAATGATGGATATAAATCAGAGGAGTTTGTGGCACTAATTGATAAGAAGATGAGTAATCTTAGTTTAAATGAGGATGACTTTAAGCAGCTTAAGCGTCGTCATTATGGACAAATCATTCTATCACTATCACAATATGATGGCTATGCGATTAATTTAATGAGTGGATTCTTTAAGAATGAAAATTACTATGACTATTTAGACGCTATTCGTTCTTTAAATTATGAAGATATAGAGTCATTTATGAAATTATTACGAAACTTTAACAAAACATTCACAAAGATGAACCCGATTGAGCTATAATAGAGGCAAGGGATTTCTGGATATGGAGAATAATTTAGAAAGAGGTAAGGTTTTTGAATTCTTTTCATATCGTTGGGCACTATCATAGTGCTCCAGAGAGATTAGAAGGTAGTACGTCAAAACTGCATTCGAAATTTTGGGTTAGTAGTAAGCCTAATTTTTTGCGTCCAGATTTGATTGAGGAGATGGACTTGTTTCCAATAATTGGCTGGAAGGGTTTATCTTCGCAATTTATTGATTCTTTAAAGGTAGGTGATTTGATTTGTGTTCGTGGTCGAATCGTCCCGTTTGAAGGGTCATTTCGTTTCATTGCTGAGGTCGTAGAAGACTTAAGTAATCATATGGTCAATTTTTAGTGAATCTTAGGGGGTTAGCGTGTATAATATAACTAGGTGATAAAATGAAAGTATACTTAGATTTATGTAAGCACGTTATGGAATTTGGTGAAGATCGTATGGATCGCACCGGTACTGGAACGCGTAGTGTATTTGGATATCAAATGCGATTTAACCTTCAAGAAGGTTTTCCTTTACTAACTACTAAGAGGGTTCATTTTCCTTCTTTAGCAAAAGAATTACTTTGGTTTATTAGTGGTGATACTAATATTCAATGGTTAGTTCAAAATAAAGTTAGAATTTGGAATGAGTGGCCTTATGAAAAGTTTAAGAATTCCGATGATTTTAATAATGAAACACTTGAAGCGTTTGTGAGTCGTATTGAAAGTGACGATGAGTTCGCTTTGAAATACGGTAATTTAGGACCTGTTTATGGTAAACAGTGGCGTAACTTCAATGGTGTTGACCAGCTCCAAACTGTTGTAGACACCATCCGTAAAAATCCAGAATCCCGTCGTATTATTTTAAGCGCATGGAATCCTGCGGAACTAGAAGGCATGGCTTTACCACCTTGTCATGCATTTATGCAATTTTATGTTAGTGATAAAGGGACGCTGTCTCTACAACTATATCAGCGAAGTGCGGATATATTTTTAGGCGTTCCTTTTAATATTGCTTCCTATGCTTTGTTACTGCATATGGTTGCGAAAATAACAAACTTAGAAGTAGGTGATTTTGTGCATACATTGGGAGATGCTCATATATATAATAATCACTTTGACGTTATTAATACTCAGTTATCTCGTGATTTGCGTCCTTTACCTAAGTTAGTAATTCATGGCAATCAAAAAGAGATTGACGACTTTAAGTATGAAGATTTTGAGATTGTAGGATATGATCCCCATCCCACTTTAAAAGGTAAGGTAGCAGTATAGTGATCAGTATAATTGCTGCTATGAATAAGTTTGGAACTTTAGGTTTAGATGGTGTTATGCCTTGGCATGCTCCTGAAGATTTAAAGTTGTTTAAGGAATATACGATGGGCAAGACTTTGATAATGGGTCGTAAGACTTTTGAAGGTCTTCCTGTTAAACTTAGAGGTCGTAATATTTTAATTGTGAGCCGTGATAAAGATAAAACGGATATTGATAACTTAGAAGAATATTTGATTAATCATAAAGAAGATGAACTTGTAATTGCAGGTGGTGGTGAGATTTACAAGCAAGCGCTGCCTTTTGTCGATAGATTAGTTTTATCTTTTATTAAGAATAATGATATTATTGGAGATACTTTTTTCCCAAAGTTTGATATAAATGAGTTTGAGATTGTAAGTAGAGTTGAATACGATAAATTCACTCATATAATTTATGAAAGAAGGTAGTGATAATGAGAATTGTTGAAATTATAGAAAAGAAACGTGATGGTCTCTCTCTTAGTAAAGAGGAGATTACTTTTTGGATAAATGGAGTTACTGATGGTAGTATTCCAGATTATCAAACTTCTGCTCTTTTAATGGCGATTGTATTAAAAGGGATGGATCAAGTTGAGACTGCTAATCTAACTGAAGCAATGATACACTCTGGTGATGTTATTGATTTATCTTCTATTATCGGTAAAAAGGTTGATAAGCATTCTACAGGTGGTGTAGGTGATAAGACTTCAATGATTATTGGGCCAATAGTTGCAAGTTGTGGTGGTAAAGTAGCTAAGATGAGTGGTCGTGGTTTGGGGCATACTGGGGGTACTTTAGATAAACTGGAGTCTATTGATGGCTTTAATATCTTTTTGAGTAATAAAGAGTTTATTGATCAAGTAAATGATATTAATATTGCGATTGTTGGGCAGACTGGAAACTTAGTATATGCTGATAAGGTTTTATATGGTTTAAGAGATGTTACGGGTACCGTTAATTCATTACCTTTAATCGCATCTTCTATTATGTCTAAGAAGATCGCTGGTGGTGCTGATTCAATAACTTTAGATGTTAAGTTTGGCGATGGTGCCTTTATGAAAACACCAGATGAAGCAAAAGCCTTAGCTGAATCTATGATATCAATTGGTAAGCATTTAGGGCGTGATGTAAATGCTATGTTGACGAATATGAATCAACCTTTGGGTTATTATATTGGTAATGCTTTAGAAGTGTATGAGAGTGTTAAAACACTTAAGAATGAAGGTCCTGCTGATTTAACAGAGCTATGTTTAGTAGCAAGTGCTTATATGCTGTGGCATGGTAATCAAGCTGATAGCTATGATGCGGGCTATGCGATGGCTAAGAAGGCTCTTGAAACAGGGGCTGCTTATGAAAAGTTTGTTGAGTGGATTAAAGCACAACAGGGCGATATATCATTTTTAGATGATCTTGATGGTTTTATAAAAGCAAATTATGCTGTTGAAGTAATTAGTGATCAAGATGGTTATATCGAGGATATGGATGCATTGAAACTTGGAATGACATCGCTTCATCTAGGGGCAGGTCGTACAAGTGTGGAAGATGAGATTGACATGAAAGCTGGCATTATATTGAATAAAAAGATTGCTGATAAAGTTGTTAAGGGAGATGTGTTGGGAACTTTATTCAGTAGTAGTCCAATTAAGGATACTCAAGTTAGTGAGTTTAAAAAAGCACTTGTTATTTCATCTCATAAAATAGAGGCACAAAAGTTAATTGAAAATGTGCTATAATCTATTTTTAGGTGAGAAATATGAAATTTGAGATTAGTTTAGAGCAATTTAATGGACCATTAGACTTAATGCTGCATTTGATCAAGGATAAAAAACTTGATCTTTTTGACTTGAACATACTTGAACTAGCCAATCAATATATTGATTTTCTTGCCCAAGTTGAAGATAGCAAACTTGAGATTGCTAGTGAGTATATTAGTGAACTAGCTGGTTTAATTGAGTACAAGAGTAAACGATTATTACCACGTGAGAAAAGTGAACTCGATGTTGCTGATTTGGAAGAGGATGAAGCGAACTTAGTTCGTCGCTTGATTGAGTATCAACGATTCAAAGAGGTTAGTATTGAGTTGAATGATAGGTTTAATGAGCGAGTAATGCAATATAGTAAACCTTTATCAAGAGAATTATTTAAAAACTTGAAGAATGATGTTGAAAAAGATAGCACCTACGATCAATCAGTATATGATTTGATTAGTGCTATGAATAAAGTAATGAAACGCTATAAAATCGCTAATCCAATGGATGTTTCAATTCAAAGGGTTGAGTTATCAGTTGATGATCGCATTATTACGCTGCGACAAGAGTTTATTGATAGGAAAGTAATGACTCTGGATGTGCTTCTTGAAAAGTCATCTTCATTACATCATTTTATAGTGACATTCTTGGCAGTGTTGGATATGTTGAGAATGGGTGATTTGAGTCTTTCTAAACAAGATGAAGTCGTTTATCTGAAAGGGGCCGTATAGATGAAATTACATGGAGCTTTGGAAGCCATACTCTTTGCGTATGGTGAGGAAGGTGTAAAAAAAGATGAACTAGCACGTACATTTAATATGAACCAAGAAGAGTTTAGTTCTTTATTAACTGCGTTTCAAACATCTTTTGCCCACGAGTCTCGCGGTCTTGAGTGTGTAGTATATGGTGGTGTAATTAAGTTAATTACAAAAGCAGACTATCATGATATTATTACTGAGTTATTGAGTTATGAAAAAACACGTCAGCTATCACAAGCAGCATTGGAAACTCTTGCGATTATTGCTTACAAGCAACCCATTACGCGTCTTGAAATTGAAGAGATTCGTGGTGTTAATAGTGATATGATGTGTCGTAGATTAGAAGCCCTTGACTTAATCAAGGAAGCAGGTCGCTCTGATAGTATTGGAAGGCCTATTTTATATGAGGTAACGGATTCATTTATGGATGTATTTAAATTACATTCATTAAAAGAGTTGCCTGAGATCAATTTAGAAGCTATGGAGGATGACAATGACTTCTTCAAATAATGGTGTGCGCCTACAAAAGGTTATTGCACAAGCAGGAGTTGCATCACGTCGTAAGGCTGAAGCAATCATCCTGGAAGGCAGGGTAAAGGTAAATGGTGTTGTTGTTACAGAAATGGGACAACGTGTTTTACCTAATGATAAGGTACAAGTTGATAATAAAGATATTGGCGGACAAGAGTCCCTTGTTTATTATCTTATTAACAAACCAAGAGGCGTAGTATCAACTGCAGAGGATCAATATGATCGTCCTACAGTAATTGGTCTAATTAATGATCATCGTCGTATATATCCTGTTGGTAGATTGGATATGGATACAACAGGAGCATTGATAGTTACAAACGATGGAGCTTTTGCTCAGTTATTGACACACCCTAAATATGATATGCCTAAAACATATCGTGTGAGTGTTGATGGTAAGATGAAATATAAGGTTAATGTAGCACTTGAAAAAGGATTAGTAGTTGATGGTGTTGAATATGCTCCAATGAAGGTTGAGCGCGTTCGGTATATTGAAGACAAACATAGAACTATTTTTGACTTAACATTGCATGAAGGTAAAAACCGCCAAATTCGTAAGTTAATGGAACATTTTGACTTACCTGTTATTCGTTTGCATCGTTTTTCAATTGGAGATCTTGAGATCAATGATTTGCAGATTGGGACGTATCGTATTCTTAAGCCATTTGAAGTTAAGAAGTTACGTGAAATGGCGCAACGTGAAATATAATGCAACAGTTTTTTATTGAAGATTTAAATAATCCAGTTTTATCAAAGGATCAATTGCATCAAATTACTAAAGTGCTTAGGATGCGTGTTAATGATTTGATGAGGTTGGTTGATATTAATGGTGAAGGTGCTGTGTTTTCAATTCAAAACACGGAACCTTTTGAACTGAAATACAAGGAACCAATCTTGTTTCATGCAAAGTCCTATAAACTAAAGTTGATTGCTTCTTTAATCAGAAGCGAACGCTTGGAGTGGATGATTCAAAAAGCGTGTGAGAGTGGTGTAGATGAAATTGTATTGTATGCCTCTGATCATGGTGTTGTTCGTGACTTTGGTAAACGCGAGGATCGAAAGATTGAACGGTTAAATACAATTGCACTGGAAGCTAGTGAGCAATCATATCGTCAATATCCTGTTAGAGTTCGAGGTATCATTCAAAAGTCTGATTTAGCTGATGAAAAAGGTTCAATAAATCTTTATGGTGATTTAGGTGAGCATGAGCATATTGTTGATAGTGTAACTAAGGGTCATGATATTAGTGTAGTTATTGGTCCTGAAGGTGGTTTTAGTAGTAATGAGCGTGATTTATTAACGTCACTAAATTATAAATCAGTCAGTCTTGGTAGAAATGTATATCGTGCTGAAACTGCAAGCATTGCAGTTTGCAATTTTGTTAGCTTATTAGATAAAGATTAGGAGTTACTTATGTTAGAAAAATATCATAAACAGCGCATACCTAATAAAGTAAGGCGTCAATATGAGGGCATTAATAAAAAGTTTGATTTGAAGTATAAGTTGAATGATGACTTAGATATTTTATATCTATCCGCATTTAATAAGGCTTTGATACAAAAGAAAAAGATAGAAGAAACGTATGAATCTGTTAGATCGGATTTATACGATATGTGGGACAATTTAGAGTTTTATGAAAGAAATAAGTTAATTCACACGGCTCTTCTTCCGATTGTAGATGAGTTTGTATTTTTTGATTATGAAGGTGTTCCCATCTATATTCCATTCTTTGATAAGCTTTTGAATGCTTTATATGTAAAAGAGGTCGCAATATTAGAACGTCCGCAGTTCTTTGATTTATATACTTCTTTTAAAGATCGTTTAGTTCCTTTATCAACATATGGATTAGATGTATTGCGTTCTGGTTTTGGTTACTTAAAACCGATTATATCAAATGGATCAACTTTAATATTTTATGAACCAAACATTAAAGTGTTCTATAGTTTAGATGAAAGTACTTTTAAACGCTATCCAATTAGCTTGAAAGCTGAGTTGACTCTAGATAATGTTAAAGAACTATGTAGTTGTTTAATCGATAATGTTGAAAGTTTTGAAGATCTATTAATTGAGAATGAGTGGATTAAACCCCGCTGTATTAAGAAAATTTTAAAAGTAAGAGCTAAACAAGCTTAGATAGGAGTTCGTCAATGAAACTAAATACTATATTTAAAGAAGCTAATGATATTGAAATCCTACAACTCATTGATGATTCAAGGGAAGTAAGTAATAAGGGACTATATTTTGCGCGTAAAGGTTTTAATTTTGATGGTCATAATTTTATAAATGGTGCCATTGAGAATGGTGCTGTTGCTATAGTTCATAGTGATGAAGTTATTAATAAGATTGATGGTATTGAATATATATTAGTGGATGATGTTGTTTCTGCATTACATCATGCTTGTAATGTTTTTTATGACTATCCATCTCATAAGATGAAGATTCATGGTATTACCGGTACTAATGGTAAATCAACTACAATGAAAACTTTGTATAATGTGTTGCGTCGCTTTGGTGTTAATGCTGCCTATGTAGGTACCGTATCAGTTGAGTATGGTGATCTTATATTGCCACCTGGTTTATCGACACCTGATATATTGCCGTTATATAAACTCTATGACGATATGGTGAAAAACGGAGTAACGGATGTTTGTCAAGAAGTTAGTTCACAAGGATTAGATTTGCGTCGTGTAGATAGTATTAAGTTTAATGATGCATCATATACTAATTTAAGTCATGATCACTTAGACTTTCATAAAACTATGGAAGAGTATTATCAAGCAAAACATCGTTTCTTTGAAATTATAGCTAAGGATACTACGCGTATTGTTAATATAGATGATGAACATGGTGCTCTTCTCGCAAAAGAGAATCCTGAGCATACTTTAACGTATGCTATTGATAATGAAGCTGATTATCAAGCTATTGATCTTGATTTAGGTGGAGATAAAACAGTATTTACATTAAAGTATAAAAATAATGAGTATAAAGTAATCTCTAGTTTAGTTGCACGCTTTAATGTTTATAATGTATTAAACGTTATTGCTATTATGCATAATGATGGCTATGAGTTAGAACGTATTATTAAAGAGTTAGAAACTATTCAGGGGGTTGAGGGTCGTCTTGATGTTATTGATGAAGGTCAAGATTTCTCTGTGTTTGTTGATTATGCGCACTCTCCAGATAGTTTTAAAGTTGTGTTTGAGTATTTAAACAGTATTAAGCAAAAAGGAAAACGTTTGATAAGTGTATTTGGTGGAACGGGTAATCGTGATAAAGAGAAGCGTCCTATGACTGCCGCTTTGGCTACTGCAATGTGTGACTATGTTATTATTACTGAAGTAGATAATCGCTTTGAAAAGACTGAAGATATTATTGCTGATGTTGTCTCTGGTGTAGTCAATGATAACTATGAAGTGGTAGTGGATCGTGTTGAAGCGGTTACTAAGGCTGTCAATATCGCGCAATCAGGTGATATTGTGGTATTATTAGGTAAAGGGCAAGAGCGGGTATTACAACGTGGAAGTGTGTTCGAACCTTTTATTGGTGATGATATAGCCGCTAAAAATGCTTTAAAGGAGAGATTAAATGAAAGTAAATAAATATATTGATCATACTTTATTAAAACAAGATGCAGTTAGTGATCAAATTAAAGTATTATGTAAAGAAGCTATGGATTATGATTTTATGTCAGTTTGCATCAATCCTGACTTTGTATCATTGGCAGCTAGTGAACTTAAGGGTAGTGATGTTGCAGTTTGTACTGTTATTGGATTTCCTCTTGGTTCAAATACTCTAGCTACTAAGGTGTTTGAGACAAGGGATGCTATTGCTAATGGTGCTACTGAGATTGATATGGTACTTAATGTATCGGATCTAAAAGATAAAGAGTATGATAAGATTCAAAATGAAATTAGTGCTATTAAAGAAGCTTGTGGTGACTTGGTTCTTAAGGTAATCTTGGAAACGTGTTTATTGACAGATGAAGAGATTGTTAAGGCATGTGAGTTATCAATGGATGCAAATGCTGATTTTGTGAAGACTTCAACTGGATTTAGTACAGGTGGAGCAACAGAACACCATGTAAAACTAATGCGTCAAACAGTAGGCGATAAGCTTGGTGTTAAAGCTTCTGGAGGTATTCGCTCTAAGGAAGACTTCGATAAGATGGTAGCAGCTGGTGCAACACGTATTGGGGCATCTGCTGGTATTGCGATTATGGAAGGTCAAGTTTCAACTGAAGATTACTAAAACGTAAGTCATAGTTCGCTATGACTTTTTTTAAACTTTGTGTAATTAAAATCAATGTTCAAATGTGTTGATACATTACATTAATATTTGGTACTATTTCGTAGTAGGTGAGAAAATGAAAAAAGAATTTGAAATATTATTATATTATCACTATGTTAGGTTAGATGACCCAGCACAGTTTAGAGATGAGCATAAAAAGTTATGTGATAGTTTAGATTTAAAGGGGCGTATTATTGTCGCTTATGAAGGTATTAATGGGACAGTATCGGGTACTTTAGATAATATTGCGAAGTATAGAGAAGTAATGGAGAATGATCTTAGATTTAAAGGAATGCCATTTAAAGTTGATCAACATGATGAGCATGCTTTTCCTAGAATGAGTGTTAAGTTTAGAAGTGAGTTGGTTAACTTGAGTTTGGATAAAGATATCAATCCACTTGAAATAACTGGTAATCATTTAAAGCCAAAGGATTTCTATGAAGCCATGATTGATGAGAATACCGTTGTATTGGATGCTAGAAATGACTATGAATATGACCTAGGTCATTTCAAGAATGCAATTAGACCGGATATTCGTAACTTTAGGGACCTTCCTAAGTGGATTAAAGAGAACGATAATCTACTAAAGGATAAGAAAATTCTTACATACTGTACCGGAGGGGTACGTTGTGAGAAGTTTTCAGGATGGTTACTTGAAGAAGGATATGAGGACGTTAATCAGCTAGATGGTGGTATTGCGACATATGGTAATGATCCTGAAACTTTAGGAAAAAACTGGGATGGTTTAATGTATGTTTTTGATAATCGTATTAGTGTTCCTATCAATAAACACGAGCATGTCGTAGTTGGTAAGGATTATTTCGACGGTAGTGATTGTGAGCGTTATGTAAATTGCGCTAATCCATCTTGCAATATTCAAATGATTTGTAGTGAAGAGAATGAAGCGAAATATTTAAGAGCATGTTGTGATGCGTGTCGTCGTGATGCTAGAAATCGTTATGTAATTGAACATAACTTATCAGTAGAAGAGATTGAGAAGCGATTAGTCGCAATTCAATCTTAAACTCTATGCTATAATTTAATTAGAAAGCAGGTGGTTTTATGGTACGTTATGGTATTTTAGGTATGGCTTCTATTAGTCCACGCTTTATTGAAGGTATTGAGGCAAGTGAGGGGTCTCGAGTTGAAGCTATCTATTCTTCAAGAGATATTAATGATACGTTAGTAACTCATTATGATAATGCAGAGGATCTCTATAATGATCCTAATGTTGATATCATTTATATACCTTCTCCTAATTATCTACATATAGAACATATTGAAAAAGCACTGCAAAGTGGTAAACATGTAGTTTGCGAGAAACCTCTTGTACTAACCAGTGCCGATGCGCGCTATTTGTATGATTTAGCTTTAGTTAAGAAGCTGTTCTTAATGGAAGGTCAAAAGATTGTCTTTTTACCAGCAACACTTTGGTTAAAGGATGCTATTGAGTCTGGGGTTTATGGGAAACTTAAATCGGCTCGTATGCAAATGTGGTTTTCAGAAGGTGATGATAAAACTCACTGGATGTATGATGATTTAAAAGGTGGTGGAGTGCTTTACGGAAGTGCAAACTATCCAATTGAGTATATGATGTTTCTAATGAACTCAACTGATTTAAAACATCACTCCGTAAATATTGTTAAGGGTATTAATAATGTTGATGAGAAAGCCGACTTTGAGTTTAGCATTAAAGGTGTTGATGTGTCTGTCACAATATCAAGACTGGATGAGTTAGAGAACTATGCTGAGTTCATATTTGATGATGCAGTCATTAAGATTCCTAATTTCTGGAAAACACAAGTTGTATACATAAATGGGGAAGAGAAGCGATTTGAAAGTGGTAGTGAGTTCAAATACGAAGTTGACCACATTAAGGCGTGTTTAGACATGAAACGCCTGTATTCGCCCTCAATCACTCCTAAAATGAGTATTAAATGTATTGAGTATGTAGAAAACATGAAAAAAGGATCGTGAGATCCTTTTTAATTACTTTAACCTAAATGTTAATAAGACAGGGTTATGGTCTGTGTGTTCAAAATTGAAATCATATGTCTTAACTTTTCTAACTTCAATATTATTGCTAACCAAAAAACCATCAATAGTTGCAACAAAGTTTTCTCCTTTGGTATAAGGTATCTCTAAAGAACGAACTGTTGGTATATGCTTATCAATAGGCCATTTATAACCCTTTGGCGCAAAGTCATCAGGAAACTTTTGAATCCAATTAGGACGATCTACAGTCCAAGTAAAGTTATTAGCATCCGTACCTGGAAGTTCATGATTAAAGTCACCACCTAATATTACATAATTACCTTTATTATATTCCTCATTTAACACAATCTCTATTTGATTCAGTTGTTGCTTACGGATTTTACCACCTTTATCAAAGGCAGAGAAATGCGCATTAATAACAACCAACTCTTTATCATTAACAGGATAACGCGTTATCGTAAAGGCACGGTCCAACTCAAACATTTGAATAAGAAACATTTCCTTACCATCAAAACTATATCGCGTAGAATCCTTAGGTTTCGCTTTAGATAGAGTCATGATGCCACTGTGGACCGAGCCCATAGGATTACTTAAGGGAATAGGAACATATATATTCTTATAATTGGTCGCAAAGCTTTGGAAGTAGTAATCCCGCGAATAAGCATCCACTTGGTCAACGTTAAAGGAACGCTTACCACTCTTGTCTACTTCTTGTAATAACACAAAATCAGCATTGATCTCATCAATCGCGTGATTCATATTATTTAAGTTATCAAGAACTTCTTTACTAGAACCAGCAGTAGAACGTTTGCCACCATCCATAAAGAAATCCTGTGTTTTATCTAAACCAGCATAACCTGTATTCCAAGTAAGAATAGAATAATCCCTACCTAAAGAAATGCTCTCGTTTAGATTTCCATCTTTAACTGATAATACTTCTACTTTATTAGGGTAATACTTAGTAGCAGCTACTGTGCCTAGAAAAAGCCCCAGAGCAAGAACAACTACCAATAAGACCTTTGATATAAACCTTAATATTTTTTTCATAGTTATCTCCTGTACTCATTATAAATGATTGAGATATACACTACAAGTTATTAGAAAATGAAAATGGTTCTTGCATTTTAGTTTCAGAGTGTTATAATTAATTTGCTTGCATCAGAAGGGAGGTTAGTCATGTCGAAAGTAGTGTTAAAAGATAACGAGGATTTAGACGACGCGTTACGTCGATTTAAACGTCAGGTATCTCGCAATGGAACCCTTGCTGAAGCTCGCAAAAGAGAGTATTATGTTAAACCAGGCGTACGCCGTAAGCTAAAACAAGAGGCTGCAAAAAAAGCGAATCGTAAGAAACGTAGATAAATTATATAAAAGAGTCAATTTAGGCTCTTTTTTCTTTATCTTATTTTCTTGATAAGGTATGATAGTAAAAAGGAGGTTTGTTCTTGGAAAAAATAATTTTAGAAATCCCACAAAATGATTCCTTTATGCAAATACTTAGTGGAGTAGAAGGTATCAATATTAAAACAATTGAGACATTGCTTGATTTAGAAGTTACTTATAATAGTTTAACAATTACATTAAGTGGTGATAATGAAAATTTGAATAATGGCAAACGTTTGTTTACTACAATATTTAAAGTAATTGAAAAGTATCGCTTTATTGATCCAGAAGCAATTGAGAATATATTTGAAGCTGTTAAGTTAAATAAAGAGTCTGTGTATCTTGAAAATATGGATGCTATATTGACGCGTACGTTCTCTGGTAAGCCTATTCGCGCAAAGACTTTGGGTCAATCAATTTTTATTGATGCGATTAAGTCTTATGACTTAACGTTTGCGATTGGTCCTGCAGGTACTGGTAAAACTTACTTAGCTGTTTGTTATGCAGTTGAGTTATTAAAACGTGGTGATGTTAAGAAAATCATCTTAACAAGACCCGCTGTTGAAGCAGGAGAGAACCTGGGTTTCTTACCTGGTGATCTTAAGGAAAAGGTTGATCCTTATTTAAGACCTTTATATGATGCTTTAGATGATATGTTGTCAAGTGAGCGTGTTGAACGTTATATTGAAAATAAAGTTATTGAGATTGCACCATTAGCTTATATGCGTGGTAGAACTCTTGATGATGCAGTTGTTATATTGGATGAAGCTCAAAATACAACCAAAGCTCAAATGATAATGTTTTTATCTAGATTGGGTAGAAACTCAAAGATGATTGTAAATGGTGACTTAACGCAGATTGATTTACCGCAACGACAAGAATCTGGGTTAAGGCTTGCGCAAAGGCGATTATCAAATATCAAAGATATTAGTTTTGTGAACTTGACGCATAGTGATGTTGTAAGACACCCACTTGTAATTAAAATTTTAAAAGCATTTGAAAGCGAGGAAGTTTGATGGCTAAATTACTCTTAATAGAAGATGAAGCAAGTATTCGTCGGCTGCTGCGTTATGATTTACGTAATATGAACTTCGAAGTAGAAAGTGCTAGTAGTGCCGAGGAAGCTTTGGTTTTGATTCAAGAGAATGATTTTGATGTTTTGTTGGTAGATTGGATGTTGCCAGGGATGTCAGGCCTTGATTTAGTTGAAAAATATCGGGCGGATGGTAAGGATGGCATCGTAATTATGCTAACCGCAAAGGACAACGAGGAAGACATCTTAGATGCATTTGAGGCTGGGGTTGATGACTACGTTACTAAACCATTCTCACCTCGTGAACTAACAGCTAGAATAAGTGCTCATTTAAAGCGATATGTGAGCAAAGATGACCATCGTAAGATAGTTTATAATAATACCTACTTTGATCTAGATTTACATCGCGTATATATTGATGAAGTGGAGATTGATCTAACAAAGAAAGAGTTTGATTTAATCCTATACTTAGTAAGACATATTAATGTAGTGCTATCACGGGATCAAATTCTAAATGAGATATGGAACTTTGATTATGATGGTGATACTCGGATAGTCGATGTTCATATTCACAAGGTAAGAAATAAGATGGAAACATCTGATATTAAAATTCAATCGTTAAGGGGGGTTGGTTATGTTGCAAAAACAAAATAAAGTTCAATTACTAATATTCGTAGGTACTGTGTTGGCCTTATTAGGCGTCAGTAATAATCTGTTTGCTCAAATTCTAGTATTAGTAGTAGGGTTTAGTGCTATGGCACTGTATATGTACAGTAGTTCAAAAAGTTCATTTCAATCGATAAAGTCAGAGATGATGGAGTTGGAAAAAGAGTCGAGTGCTAAGGTAGATGAAGCTACTGATAAACTTTCGAATCTGATAGCCTATATCCCATCTGGATTAGTTTATATTAATCAACGTGGTGAGTATGATGTAATGAACCAAAAGTTTAAAGATATACTGGGAGTAGATGTTGAGAATGTATATGATAGTAAGATTGATGGTGATTTGCGTCAAATACTGTTAGATGCGTTCTTAAATGAAAAGCAGTTTATACGTCAAATTAATATTAAGCAAACTGACTACCAGGTATTGGCTGTTCCAATTATTAGAGAACAACGTTATGTTGGTTGTATGTTGATTTTCCAAGATGTAACTCGTATCTTGGAAGGTGAGTCAATGCAAAAACGTTTTATAGCTGATGCATCTCATGAACTTAAGACACCAATTACGGCCATAAAAGGTATGATAGAGATCTTAAATAGAGATGACTTTAATGATGAATCGGTTGAGAAAGAGTTTCTATCTCAAATTCAAATAGATGCTAATAGACTTGAACAGATTGTTGAAGATTTATTATTACAATCGCGCTTATCAGCTAAAGAGGTTCATTTAGAGAAGAATCAGTTTAATCTTAAACAGTTCTTTGATGGGCTGGTTTATGAAAAACGACTGGAGTTACATAAGAATGACATTAAAGTTATTATTAACTGTCCTTCAGATATAATGATCGAAGCGGATCACTTTAGATTAAGTCAGGTATTCTCAAACTTATTCAATAACGCTATAAATTATGCAAAAGAAAAAGAGATTCGTATCGATTGCAATGTTGATTCTAAGGGCTGTAAGATTAACTTCTGTGATACAGGTAAAGGTATTGATCCCGATGTACTACCGCATATCTTTGAGCGCTTCTATCGTGGTGATGAGGGGCGTGATCGTAATGTTGGTGGAAGTGGCTTAGGTTTAGCAATATCTAAATCAATCATTGAAGCTCATGATGGTACAATTGAAGTAAGCAGTGAGTCTGATAAGGGAACATGTTTCACTATCAAGCTAAAGCAAAATAAGTAAAACTTAAGGTATTATAGATTTTAATCTATGATACCTTTTCTTAACCGTTTCTTAACAATGTCTTTATAGTGTTTTAACTTAAGAAGTCTATTATGAGTATGCAGACAGAGATACTGCATGGAGGAATTATGAAAAGAATAATGGTTATACTACTAGCTCTTGTTATGGCAGGGTGTTCTTCAAGTGAAGATAAAGGCATTAAAGTATATAGTCGTGATGAATCATCAGGAACGCGTGGTGCTTTCCATGATATCGTTGGTATTGATGCTCTAACAAATGAAACTGCGATTGCTTCAAGTAATGGTGATATGGCAACTCAAATTGGTCAAAACTTAGAAGGTATTGGTTATGTATCTTTAAGTACTGACTTTGATAAAAACAATATCAAACCGTTAACTTATGAAGGTGTTGAGGCAACTGTTGAAACTGTTAATAACGGTACATACTTACTAGCGCGTCCATTTGCGTATGTAACACGTGCAAAAGGTGACTTTGATAGTGAAGATAAAGAAGCCATGGTTGCAGCATTCTTAGATTACTTAAATAACTCTAAAGAGGGTAGACAAGTAGTTTTAGC
>CAZEQW010000010.1:0-19843 GCA_964514505.1 uncultured Erysipelothrix sp.
TGTTGAAGCAACGGGTGATGTTGAGTTTGGGTTTGATGTGTTGAGTCAGGCGATGGTGAATGGTAAGCATACGATTACATCTAGTAAAGGTTTGGTAGCTAAGTATGGTGCTAAGCTATTAAAACTGGCGCTAAACAATGGTGTTAACTTTATGTTTGAAGCCAGTGTAGGTGGCGGTATTCCATTATTATCTACGCTACGTCATGGTTTGTCTCATGAGCCTATTTATGAGATTCAAGGTATTTTAAATGGAACATCTAACTATATTTTGACTCAGATGCGAGTGAAGGGTATTAATTTTGATGAGGCCCTTAAGGATGCTCAAGAATTAGGGTATGCGGAAAGTGATCCTACAGATGATATTAAAGGTTTTGATGCGGCGCGTAAGATTGCAATCTTGGGTTCTATTTTAAGTGGTAAAACAGTTGATTTTGAAAATGTTGATACTGTTGGCATTGATTTTATTAGTGATGAAATGTTATCTCAAGTTGATGGTCGTATTCGCTTGGTAGCTAATTTGAAATTAGGTGATGTAATCAGTGCTTCTGTAGCGCCAACTATAATTAAAGAGAATCACCCTTTCTATGGGGTTGAAGGTGTTGATAATGCGGTTTTAATTAAAGGAAAAGATGTGGGGGACATATTAATTAAGGGTGCGGGAGCAGGTCGTTATCCTACAGCATCGGCTATGGTCAGTGATGTTATGTTCTGTCTAAATGGTATGAGAAGTTCTACATATTGGAGTGAAGAGGTTTTGCCTTTGGTTGCTGATAAGCCGTTGGTAAAGGTATTGGGAGTGGATGAGTTGGTTTCATATGATGAAGTAGATGGAAGAGAGTATCTTCGTATATGAGGCTTGTTCAAAAGTATGGCGGCACATCAATTGCTGATGCTGTACGCGTTAATCATGTGGCTGATAAGATTGCGAAGCTTTATCATGATGGATATGAGTTGGTGATTGTCTTAAGTGCTCAGGGTAAGACAACTAATGATTTGATTGAGAAAGCTAAGGAGTTAAATGATCATCCTACGCAGCGTGAGTTGGATATGTTGTTGGTTACTGGTGAGCAGCAAGCTGTGGCTTTGATGTCATTGGCTTTGTCCAGTCGTGGTTGTGAGTGTGTCTCTTTGAATGCGTTTCAAGCGGGTATTTACTCTGATGGTAATTATGGTTCAGCGCGTATTACGGAGATTGATTCTAAGCGGATAGAGGCTGAGTTGAAAGAGAAGAAGATTGTGATTGTGACTGGTTTTCAGGCTATGAATCATGATCATGAATTTACAACACTTGGGCGAGGGGGTTCGGATACTTCAGCAGTGGCTATCGCGAAAGTAATTAGTGCTGATAGATGTGAGATATACTCAGATGTTGATGGAATATATACTGCGGATCCTCGCAAGGTATTACATTCTCGTAAGTTGAAAGAGATTGATTATGATTCTATGCTTGAGTTGAGTTCACTAGGTGCAAAGGTCTTACATAATCGGGCTGTAGAGATGGCGAAGAAGTTTGGAGTTAAGTTATACATTTTATCGAGTTTTGAAGAGAAGGAGGGTACGATGGTTGTTAGTAATCCGTTGGAGAAAACGCTTATTAGTGGTGTAGTGGTTGATGAGAATGTTGCGACAATCTCAATAATTGGGTTGAAAGATGAACCGGGGATTGCCTATAAGGTGTTTTCTAAGTTAGCGCGTAATAATATTAGTATTGATATTGTGCTTCAGTCAGTGGGTCGTGAGGATACTAAAGATATGGTGTTTACTGTGGCTAGTGGTGATGCTAAGAAGGCGTTTGAACTGTTGCATGATATTGAGATTGATTTCAAGCGTATTCTTCTTGATGAGAATGTGGCTAAGTTATCGGTTGTGGGGGCAGGTCTTGAAGCCAATCCAAAGATTGGTGCTTTAGTTTTTGAAAGTCTATATAGGGCTGACATAAATATTGATATGATTTCTACAGCTGAGATTAAGATGTCTTTAATAATTGCGTTAAAGGATGCTGACAAGGGTGTTGAGGTCCTTCATAATGTATTGTTCCCTTTTGATTAAATAGCACAGTTTGTGCTATTTTTTCACGTAGATTTTTCCTATTGGTATTGTTTCCATGATATAATACGATAAAGAAAAGAGGCAGTATGAAGAAATTTCTATTAGCGATATTGAGTGCAGTTTTATTAGCATTTGATTTATTAACAAAAACATGGGCGCAAACTACTTTAAAGTTTGGTCAGAGTAAAGTAATTATTGATGGGTTCTTTGAGTTAACGTATCATCAAAATACTGGTGTAGCATGGAGTATTGGTGAGGGTGGTGCTATAACACCAATTGTTCTATTAATTAGTCTTGCGGTGAGTGTCTACATCATATATTTGTGGTTTAAGGAAAATCACAGTTTACTGCTAGTGGCACTTAGTTTAGTATTGGCAGGTAATCTTGGTAATTTTATTGATCGATTAGCGTTGGGATATGTGAGGGATATGTTGTCTTTTAATATATTTGGTTATGCATTCCCGGTGTTTAATTTTGCGGATATGTGTTTAGTTATTGGTGTTGGTTTTGTATTTTTACATATGCTTATTGAAGAGAGAAAGGAGAAACATCATGAGTAAAGTTAGAGTAGAGGAAATGGATGATGGTTCTCGTATTGATCAGTTTATGGTTGATGAGTTAAGGGAGTTTTCTCGTGGTCAGGTTCAGAAGTGGATCGTTGAAGGGGATATTTTGCTTAATGACGAGGTAGTTAAGAATAATACGCGTCTTAAAGAGGGCGATATTATTACATATAAGATTGTTGAAGAGGATTTGTCTTTGATTCCAGTGAAGATGGATTTGGACATAGTTTATGAAGATGATGATATCATCGTTTTAAATAAAGAGAAGGGCATGGTTGTTCATCCAACGCCTTCAACTCTTGCGCGTCCTACTTTGGTTCATGCTCTATTAGCTCATACAGACCATTTAAGTGATGTTAATGGTGAGTTAAGACCGGGTATTGTGCATCGTTTGGATAAGGATACAAGTGGACTGATGATTGTGGCTAAAACAAACCAAGCGCATGAGGCGTTATCTGTAATGTTGAAGAATCGTGAAATTAAGCGTGAGTATTTGGCGTTAGTGCATCATGAGTTTGTGCATCAAAATGCCATCATCGATGCGCCTATTGGGCGTGATCCTAAGAATCGTCAGAAGATGGCTGTTACGCATATCAATAGTAAGGAAGCGCGCACTAAGGTTGCGTTGCTTGAGAAGATTGGTGAATATTCGTTGCTTAGATGTGAGTTGGAGAGTGGTAGAACTCACCAGATTCGTGTACATCTGCAGTATATTAAGCATCCTATTGTTGGTGACAAGACGTATAGTTATAAGAATACACTTGCTACTGATGGTCAGTGTTTGCATGCTTTTAGATTGGCATTTAAACATCCTATTAGTGGAACTGAAATGGAGTTTGAGGTTGAACCTCCTGCTTGTTTTAAGGAAGCACTTGAGACTATAAGGAGGGAAGCATGATTCAAAAAGAGCAAATGGAAGTCTGGATACTGGAACTTAGTAATTATTTTGTGAAAAACTATAAGTATCAAGTAATCACTTTGAATCAGGAAACTCAGGAAGTTTGGTTAATTAATAAAGATAATAAGAAAAATCCTATTATTTTATTATCGGCTAAGCGTGTTGAGGACTTTGATAGTGAAGCTATTGATGCTCATCGTCGTGCTTTGAGTTTGTTGTTTAAGAGTGAATTTGGTGGGATAAACATTAGTGTTAACCCAGAGAGTTTGGCATATAGTGAAACTGATGTGTTGGTTGGGGTCGGTAGTGTTACGGCAAATAATGATGTATTGGCTGAGTTTAATAATTTGGGCCAGGTGTTACAAGTTACTAAGAACTTTGGCTTTGCGAAGAATCGTGCCGTTCAGACTTTAAATAAGAGTATGAGCAAGCTGCAGAAGATGACAAATCTTAAAAAGAATAAAGTTACAACGATTCTGTCAATCATGATGTTGGCTGTTTATTTGTTTGTCAGCGTATTTGCGTTTATAAATGATATAAGCGGTGTTAGTGCTTTAGTTATGTTTGGGGCTTATACCAAACCGATGTTATCTTTGGCACAAGAATGGTGGCGTTTGATAACGCCGATGTTTCTGCATGCGGATATCTTGCATTTATTGATGAATATTATCGCCTTTAGAAATATTGCCGCAATCGTTGAACCGGAGTTAGGCTGGAAGCGTTATTTATTAGTTATGGTTTCGGGTGTTATCTTTGGTACTGGATTTACGTATGTACAGGGTGCTTATGTTATTGCGGTTGGAGCTAGTGCTGGTATTTATGCACTGTTGGGTGTTTTATTGGTGATGATGTATGAGCGTGAGTTATTTAAAAATAAGTTAGTCTTACGTCAAGTTATGAGTATTTTATCTATTAACTTGTTGTTGTCCTTAATGCCTGGTGTGAGTTTTATTGGTCACTTGGGTGGTTTCTACATTGGAATCTTCTTTGGATTTGCGTTTTCTAAGCGTAAAGATTGGAAGTTCATTCGTGATTTTGGTAAGGGGATGACGGTAGCATCGTTTGTGATATTGGGGGTAATGTTATTTACTTCTAAGAGTGGTGTTCTACCTACGCAGGTTGAAGTTGATGTCATTAAGCAGTGGGATGCTTTGGGATTCAAACAGTATGCAGCGCGATTATTTAGATTGTTAATTCAATAGGAGGCTATCATGGGTAAGCGAACTGATGTAATATCTTGGGATGATTATTTTATGGGAATTGCGCACTTGTCGGCGAAGCGATCAAAGGATCCATCGACGCAAGTGGGTGCTGTAATTGTTGATGAGCATAAAAAAATTGTAGGTATTGGCTACAATGGGTTCCCTATTGGTGTATCGGATGATGTTAATCCTTGGGAGCGTGAGGGTTCGTTTGTGGATACGAAGTATGCTTATGTTGTGCATGCGGAGTTGAATGCGATTCTTAATTCGCCGCGTCAGGTTGCTGGATGTAGTCTTTATGTTTCTTTGTTTCCGTGTAATGAGTGTGCTAAGGCAATTATTCAATCGGGAATTAAGGAAGTTGTCTATGAGGATGATAAGTATGCTGATACTAAGGAAGTTATGGTGTCTAAGGACATGTTGAAGCAGGCGGGTGTTGGGATAAGAAAAACGGATCATAAAGTTCAAGTTTCTCTTGAGGTCCTTTAGTAATCCGTTTGGAATTAAATGTTGATTATTCGTTTTGTGTTAGCATAAGATATTTTAGCTACATGGTGAAGTTTGTCTTCGCCATGTTTTTTTACGAATTCTTTGCCCATAAGGTCTGCAACTTCACCTGCGCCCATTTGGAAAGTTATTCCGTATTCTTCGCGCATTTGATGATATGCTTCAACAAACGTATCACGAGCAATGATGGCTGCGCATGCAACAGCAAAGTATTTGTCTTCGGCTTTTTTTTCGAAGTGTAGTTTAGTGAAGACTTCCTTCTCGCTGCCAAGGTAGCGGTCGTAGTATAGGTCTTCTCTGCCATTAGTGAAGTCATCGATAATGTTTATATCGGGCAGTTTTATCTTTTTATTGAGTTCTAAGAAAGCTTTGTTGTGCATTTTTGCTAAAATCTTGTTTTTGTTTTCGCCTCTATCATTAAGTTGATTGTAGGCGTCGGGTGTAATTACCACGATACTATACTTAATTATGGACTTAATAATTTTAGCTAATTCTTGTATTTTTGCATCGTCTTTGATGCTTTTTGTGTCTCTAATCTTTTCTAAGGGTAGTACTTTTAGGTCTTCTTTACTTACGTATGCTGCACTTACGACCATTGGGCCAAAGTAGTCTCCAGTTCCAACTTCATCACTTCCTGCTCTGTCGTAGTTTGAGTAGGTAGTTGATTTGGTTGGTTTTGCATCTTTTTTAGCAGGAGTTTGAAGGCCTTGGTGTGATTGTGGAATGTGAATTGATAGATCTTCGGCTTGAAAAACCACCTTACCTGATTTGTAGACGGTGATGGTAAAGTCAGATCCCTTAATTTGAAACTGTGTGTGTTGGATATCATATCGCATTGGGATACTGGCATATCTTTTTTTTAGGGTCGCAATTTCTTGCGGTGTCATTGTAATCGATTTAGTTTTCATAATAATACAATACGTAATATTAGGAGTGATGTCAATTGTGTTATGTCTTTTTATATTGATGTTTCTTGTGTATAATGTAATGAGATAAACAAGAGGTGATTAAATGTTCGAGTTTCCTAATGATTTTATTATTTATATTGATGGATTTTTATTAATAGTTTTACTTTTTTGTATTTATAGGGGATATAAACGTGGTTTAATGTTGCAGTTAATGGGCTTGGTAACGACAATTGTTTCTGTTATTATTGCGTGGATTTTTTCGGATGTTGCAGCTGAGATTTTTCCAATAATATCTTATGATACTTCGGGTATTCGTGATATTGATGCATTTATTAGTAATTATGCGAGTCGGTTGGTTTGGTTATTCATTTTGTTTGTATTGATTCGTGTTGCTTTAATGGTATTAACACCAATTGCTTCGTTAATATCTAAAATGCCGTTGATTAAGCAAGTGAATTCTTTTGTGGGTGCTATATTTGGGGTATTTCAGTTTGTGGTTTATATGATTTTGTTGGTGTTTTTCCTTGGATTACCTTTGGTTACTAATGGTAAGGACATCATTGAAATTAGTAAGTTGTCGTTAATTGAGACGCATGTTTTCCCTGTTGTTGAGTCAGTGCATAATCAGTTTAATGATGATGCTTTGATTCAGAGTTTAGTTCGTAATAAGGGGCTTAGTTCTACGCAGAAGCGTGATATAGTTGAGCTGTTGGCGCGTAATGGTTTTAGTGGTGATGAGATAAGGGAGTTTTTAAATTCATATGAATGATGTGATGGTGCGGTTGGAGTTTGATAAGATCTTGGAGCGTGTGAGCGCTAAGGCTTCGTTTTCTTTGGGGAAGCAAAGGATTCTTGAATCTTCGGTATCGTACTCTATGTTAGTTGTTAATCGTGAACTTAAGCGTTTGGGGGATGCTATGGAAATGTTGCAGACTCAAGCGCCTTTTTCCTTTGGGGGAATTAGTGATGTTAGTGCATCGTTGAGTAGAAGTAGCAAGGGTGCTGTTTTGGGTATTGATGAGTTGATTGCTGTAGGTCGTTTTATTCAAGGTAGTGATCGTTTGAAGAAAACGTATGGTGGTTTGGATGTTAAGTATGAGAGTTTGGATGATTTGTTCGATAGTTTAGTGTTGCATCCTGAAGTGAGTCATAGTATTAATAATGCTTTTGGGGAGAATGGTGAGGTATTAGACCGTGCTTCTAAGGAGTTAAGTGAGATTCGTCAGAAGATTAAGGGTGTGCGTCATAAAATTGACACTTCTACGCAGGAGTTTTTAAGTAAAAATAGGGATGCTTTGGTTGAGAGTGTAGTGACACTTCATCATGGTAGGCAGACTTTTTTATTGAAACCTGGTGATAAGAATCGTTATGAAGGTAGTGTGCTTGGAACGTCGTCTAGTGGTCAGTCTGTTTATTTTGAACCGGCGTTTTTAACGAGATTGCAAAGTGAGTTAAATAGTTTGCTTCATATGGAAATGGAAGAGATTGATCGTATTTGTGCTTTTGTTTCTAGGGAAGTTGGCAAGGTATCGCTGCAACTTGATGCGAATTTGCAAACGTGTGCTATGTTGGATGCTTTGTTTGCGAAAGCGTCTTGGGGTAATGATAATGGGGGTGTAGTTTCTACTATAACTACTGATTCGTTGCATATTGAGAATGCGCGTCATCCTTTAATTGATCCTAAGGAAGTTGTTGCTAATACGTATACATTGTCTGCGCCTCATAAGATGATTTTAATTAGTGGTCCTAATACCGGAGGTAAGAGTGTTACTCTTAAAACGATGGGTTTATTTGTGATGATGAGTTTAGCAGGTTTTCCGGTGCTAGCGGATAAGAGTGAAGTGATGATGGTTGACCAAATTTTTGTGGATATTGGGGATCAACAATCAATTGAGCGTTCTTTATCTTCTTTTTCTGCGCATCTTGAAACGATTAAGCATGTGACTAGTGAAGCATCGTCTAAGTCGTTGGTGTTGTTAGATGAGTTGGGTTCGCAAACTGATCCTTTAGAGGGTGAAGCGTTGTCGATGGCTATCTTGGATTACTTTAGAGAACTTGGGTGTTGGGTTGTGGCTACAACGCACTTTTCTAGATTGAAGAAGTATGGTACGCAGTATGAGGATATTTTGATTGCCTCGGTTGAGTTTGATATGAAGGACCTTAAGCCTACTTATAAATATAAGGAGCACGTGTTAGGGGAGTCTAATGCCTTGGCAATTGCTTCTAGGTTGGGTATTTTTAAGGAAATAATAGATAAAGCTGAAGTTTATAAGAAAGAGAGTACGTTTGAAGCGGACAATCTTTTGGAGATATTGGGTCAGCGTATTAAAGAGAATGATGAACTTCAGGAGAAGTTGATTGAAGAGAATCGTATTTTAGAAGATAAGGCGATTAAGCAAGCTAATGAGTATAGTGAGTTAGTTAAGAAACTTCAGGATGAGAAAGTAGCGTGGGTTAATGAGAAGGACCTTGAGTTTACTGAGAAGCTTGAAGCATTGGAAGCTAAGATTCATAGTTTGAATAAAACGAGTAAACCTACAGTTCGTCATGAGATTTTGAAGGAAGTTGAGTCAATGCGCCCCAAGGTTGTAGTGGAGCCTATTGAACTTGGTGATAGAGTTAGAATTAATAAGTCTTCGCAGGTTGGTATTGTTGAGAAGATTGAGCGTGATGTTGCGTTTGTGTCAGTGGGTGCTCTGTCGCTTCAGGTGAAGGTTAAGGATGTGACTAAGATTCATGGTGAACCTGATCCTAAGAAGCAAAAGAAAGTGCGGACGCATCGTGTTGATAAAGTAGTTCGTATGCCAATGGAATGTAATGTAATTGGACTTAGGGTGGCAGATGCTTTGCCGATAGTTTCTAAGTATATTGATGATTGTGTGTTGGCTCGTATGGGTACGTGTCGTATTGTGCATGGTGTTGGTACGGGTAAACTTCGTAGTGCGGTTCATGATTTGTTGCGTAAGCATAAGATGGTTGATTCTTTTGCTTTGGCTTCAATTGGTGAAGGGGGCGCTGGAGCAACGCGGGTGGTGTTGAAGCAGTGAGGGTTTCACTTGAAGAGAAGTTGAGTTTGCTACCAATGGATCCTGGTTGTTATTTAATGAAGGATAGATCTGGGACAATTATATATGTTGGTAAAGCTAAGCATTTAAAGAACAGGGTTAGTTCTTATTTTGTGGGTGCTCATGACCATAAAACTACGAAGATGGTTAGTATGGTGGATGACTTTGATATTATTGTGACTAGTACTGAGAAAGAGTCTTTGATTCTTGAGATTAATTTAATCAAAGAACATAGGCCTCGTTTTAATATTTTGTTTATGGATGATAAGTCCTATCCTTACCTTAAGTTAAATCGCGAAGGCATGCCTAATGTAGTGGTTTCTAGGGACCGTAAGCATAGTCCTAAGTTTATGTACTTTGGGCCCTATCCCAACGCTACAGCAGCTCGTAACATGGCTTCGTTGTTGAGTGAGACGATGCCAACAAAAGATGGGTTTGCGCCTAATAAGAATAAAATATATACATTGTTGAACAAGACAGATGATCCGCTGTCTGATGATGAGATTGAAGCGTGGCGTCAGAGTTTAATTAGGGTGCTTCGTGGTAATGATCGTGAGTTTAGACTGGCTCTTGAAAATAAAATGTTAGAAGCAAGTACGAATCTGAACTTTGAGTTAGCGCAGTTATATAAAGAAAAGCTTGATGCTTTGGATTATATAGAAGAAACTCAACAGGTTCAGTTTGGTGAGCGAGAGAATTTTGATATGTTTAATTATGCGACGCATCGTGGCTATATGGCCATTGTTGGTTTATTTGTGCGAGGTGGTAGATTGTTAGAGAAGACGATGGCTCTTGAGTCAACTTTAGAAGACCCAAGGGACGCGTTTATTTCTTTCATAGCGCAGTTCTATGAGAATCAACCGTTAGCAAGCAAAGTATATGTTCCATCGGGTATAGAGGGACTGGATGAGATACTTGAAACCGAAGTAATTGTACCTCAAAGAGGTAGTAAGCGTAGTTTAATGGATATTGGATATCGCAATGCCCAGTTACAACTTGAGGATCAGTTTGAACTTCTGCTCCAAAAGGAAAGTACAATGCAAGCATCTCTTAATCAGCTTAGAGATGTAGTAGGACTAAAGCATGATATCTTTAGAATTGAGATGTTTGATAACTCTCATATATCGGGGAGTTTTGCGGTTAGTGCTTGTGTTGTGTTTGATGATGGCCTACCTAATAAGAATCTATATCGTCGTTATAAGTTGAGTACAGGTAATGATGATGTTGCTGGAATGCGTGAAGTAAGCTATCGTCGTTATGTTCGTTTTCTAAAGGAAAAGACGCCGTTCCCTGACTTAATAGTGGTTGATGGTGGGATTAATCAGTTAAATGCAGTTAGTGAAGTGTTGCGTGATTTGAATATTGATGTTAAGTTAGTTGGGTTTGTGAAGGATGATCGCCATAGAACGCGTGGTATCTTACTTGAGGATGGTACTTTGGTTGAAGTAGCGGTCGATGAACCTCTTTATCCTCTTTTGGCTAAGATGCAAGAAGAGGTTCATAGGTTTGTGATTACTTACCATAAGTCGTTGCGTAAAAAAGCTATGACTAGATCTATTCTTGATGAAGTAGAGGGACTTGGTCCTATATCACAAAAGAAGTTATATAAAGAATTTAGTTCTTTAAGAAATATGAGAAGCGCAAGTGTTGAAGAGCTTAGTGAGGTTATACCTAAGAAGGTTGCAAAGAACCTATATGAGCTCTTACATGTAGATTGGAATGATAACAATGGAAAAGATTCGTAAGTTAGGTATCTTTGACTCTGGTCTTGGGGGATATAGTATTTTTCAAGACTTAAAAAAGGCATATCCTGATTTAGAAATGATACTGTATGCAGATCAAAAAAATGCACCATATGGTAATTATGATAAAGATAAAATAGTTGAACTTGCGATTGAGTCAATGGAGTGGTTCAAAAAACAAGGTATCACTGATGTGCTTTTAGCATGCAATACAGTTTCTTCTACGGCTTTAGATGTGTTACATCATACATTTAAAGATATGCGTATCTATGGCATCATTGATCTTACCTTATCTCAAGTTCATGATAATTTAGATTGCATTGGTGTGGTAGCTACTAAAGCTACGATTGATTCTAATGCTTATCAGGATTTATATGATGGTAAGATGATTCAAAGAGCGCTTCCTGATTTAGCCAAAGCTATTGAAAACTTAAGTAGCCCTGAAGCTATAAATGAACTGCTAGTAGAAGGTCTTCATGGTATGGATGATTGTGAGTATATCATCCTTGGATGTACCCATTATCCACTAGTGATAGAGAATTTTAAGCAAGCATCTAAGGCAGTGTTTTTAGATTCAAGAAAACCAATAAGGGAGTTTATAAAAGGGAACTATGTTCCTTGTGATAATCAAAGTAGAATCATCACAACGGGTGATAGTGTATACTTTAAACATCAAATAGAGAAGCTTTATAATGATATATTGGAGGATGTATTATGGAAATAATTGTTTGTAGTGACAATCATGGTTTGATTGCACCTTTAGATAAAATTCTAGAAGCATATCCTAATGCGGATGCATATATTCACTGTGGGGATATGGAGTTAGAAGAAAAGTACTTAGAGAAGTTTCATGCAGTTACAGGCAATAATGATTATTTCACGCGTTATCCTAATGAGTTGTTTGTGGAAGTGGGGGACATCAAGATATATGTGACTCATGGTCACCAGTTCTTTGCTGATCGCGAGAAAAATCTTGCTAGAAAAGCCATCAACAATCATTGTCAAATTGCTTGTTATGGACATACACACCGATATAAAGCAGATTATGTTAATGGGGTTCTGTGCTTAAATCCAGGTTCTTTGAGATATAATAGAGATGGAAGCGATCCATGTTTTGCTCGTATTGTTGTCAAAGAAGATAAGACATTTGAAATTACGAGAATTGATGTGAAATCTCTGTAAAGTTTGACATTACATAGGTCATATCATATTCTAATATTATACTTAGGAAGTTGGAGTTTTAAAAATGAATGATAAAAAGAAAAGACAGATTTTAGTTAATCTATTTAAAATATTTATCCATGTTTTAGCCTTCGTCATTTTCATGGCGGGCTTTGTACCTCGATATGATGGGATGCAATCAATGACACGTACTTTAGCGGTTGTCGTAGCATCCTATGCATTTGTTTCAATATGGATGACACAAGTTTATGGAAAGATAGAGATAGGGCAAAAGAAGACTAAACCTCTATTCCATACGATGGCTTTAAACTTGTTTATAACAGATGCTGTTGCGTTTTTAGCAATCTTAGTAATGACAATCAATAACCAAAAAATTTCCTTTGCAGAGAACTTATTAGCTGTAGTTGTTGTATATGCTATTCAATTGGTTGTAACGCGTCTATTGATTGCCTATGCTAATACTTTATACTTTATAAACTATACTGCGGAAAAGACAATCGTTATATATAATAAAGAAACATATTTACCGAAAGTAAAACATTACTTAGATCGTCATAAAAAGCAGTACGAAGTTGTTGGGTACTTTGACAACTATGATGTGAATGATTTAAATCTACTAGATATAAATCATGTGTTCTTACTGGATGTAGATTTTGATTTCTTAAAAGAAGTTGGTTTAAGATCAAATATGCTAGATGTAAATATCTACTATAATGCCTCGGTTGGTAGTTTGCCATTTGTTAGTGGTGAGGTATTTATGGTTGATGATATTATATTCTTCCAGCATAGAAGTAAGAAAATAACGATTTCACAAGAACTAATAAAAAGAGCGATTGACATACTTGTATCTTCGTTAGCCCTTTTAGTAGCTTCGCCCCTGATGATTGTATTTGCTATTGCAATTAAACTAGAAGATGGTGGACCTGTTTTCTTTAGTCAAGATAGAATTACTAAAGATGGAAAACTATTTAAGATTCATAAGTTTAGAAGTATGAAAGTAAATGCAGGAGAAGCTCCGGCGACTGTAAATGATGATCGTATCACCAAAGTCGGAAATATCTTACGTAAGATACGAATGGACGAGTTACCTCAGTTCCTAAATATACTAAAAGGTGAAATGAGTGTAGTAGGACCAAGACCAGAATCACTTGCAGTTACTCAAGAGGTACTAAAAGAGTTACCTGAGTTTACTTTAAGATATAAGGTAAAAGCTGGTCTAACAGGTACTGCACAAATATTTGGTAAATATAACACTCTTCACAGAGATAAGCTGTTAATGGATCTCTACTATATCGAGAACTATTCCACGTTCAATGACATTAGTTTAATGTTCCAAACATTATTTGTATTCTTGAAAAAAGACAGTACTGAAGGATTTGAAGAAGAAATCATATAAACCTATTGTACTTTGCCCCTTGATTTGTTACAATAATCAAGGACTTTGTCTCCGTAGCTCAGTGGATAGAGCACGCGCCTTCTAAGCGTGTGGTCGCACGTTCGAATCGTGCCGGGGACGCCATATGACAACAAAACCCACTAAAAAGTGGGTTTTTATATGTTTTGATTTCGCTCTGACCACACATTGACCACATTTATTTTCTCAAACCGATATAATCATTCATTTTATCTCGAATATAAATAGTTTTTTAAATCAATGTGATAAACCGTTTTATTTTAATTTTGTGATGTAGTGGTTTTGGTAGTCTGTGTTAAACACAATACTAATATATGATATAATATCTTAGGTAGTAAATTTCATAAATGTAATAGGAAAGAGGAATTTTTGTGAAAATAAACGTAATTGGATTAGGATACATTGGATTACCAACAAGTTTAATATTGGCATCTAAAGGTGCTCTAGTAGTAGGTTCGGATTATAATGAATCAATAGTCAATAGTCTCAAAAATGGGCATGTAACATTTGAAGAAGAAGGATTGGTTGAACTGTATAATAGTGCGGTAGAAAATAATATGACATTTAGTAAGCAGTATTCAGAAGACGCAGATATATACATAGTAACGGTACCTACTCCTTATGATTCAATAACAAAGAAAATAGATCCAAAATACTTGATATCAGCTGTTGAGGAAATTGTGAAAATTTCGACAAAAGATGCAATTCTTGTGATTGAGTCAACAGTATCACCTGGAACTATCGATAATTTTGTGAGGCCGTTATTAGAATCCTCTGAGTTTAAGTTTGAGTTAGTACATGCGCCTGAAAGAATATTGCCTGGCGCAATGATCGATGAGCTAATAAATAATCCTAGAACAATAGGAGCAGATACACAAGAAAGTGGTCTAACTGTAAAGGAACTGTATGAAACTTTCTGTGTTGGTGAGATCGTTGTTACAAGTATAAATGTAGCTGAAATGAGTAAAGTTGTTGAAAATACATTTAGGGATGTAAACATTGCTAATGAGCTTGCACAAATTTGTCATGAAGCAGGATTAGATGTTCAAGAAGTTATCAGGATATCAAATAAGCATCCGCGTGTTAATATTCTTACACCCGGACCTGGTGTAGGGGGTCATTGCATTTCAGTTGATCCATGGTTCTTGGTTGGTGATTATCCTGAACTAACAAACCTAATCAAGATGGCGAGAAAGACTAATGATGATATGCCGAAATATATCTTAGAACGTATCAAGGATATAATGATTGAAAACGGTATTACAGACTACTCTAAGGTAGGAATCTATGGAATAACATATAAAGAAAATGTAGATGACACAAGAGAGAGTCCGGCGTTACAGTTCAAGAATATTCTAAGTGAAGAGCAATCTAAGATTGCATTCTATGATCCATTTGTTACTGATAGAATGTTTGACAATCAAAAGTTTGATTTTAATAGTTTTCAGAATGATATTGATTTAATGGTGGTATTTGTTAATCATCGAAACTTATTAAAGAGCAAGATAAAGAGTGAAATGGTTATTTTTGATACAAAAAACACTGGAATCGATGCTAAAAAGGTTTATAAAATTTAGGAGGAAATATGATTAAAATTATGTCGGTATTTGGGACACGACCAGAAGCAATCAAAATGAGCCCTTTAGTTAAAGAACTCGAAAAGTGTAATATGATCCAGTCTTTGGTGTGCGTTACTGGCCAACATCGAGAGATGTTGGACTCAGTCTTGGAAACATTTGATGTTAAACCTGACTATGATCTAACTATAATGAAGCAAGGGCAGGATTTATTTGATGTAACATCCAATATCTTAATGTCGATTCGTGAAGTACTAAAAAAAGAAGCGCCAGACATGGTGTTGGTACATGGTGATACATCAACTACTTTTGCTACGGCATTAGCTTGCTTTTATCTACAAATACCTATTGGTCATGTTGAGGCAGGGTTGAGAACATATAATATGTTGTCTCCTTATCCTGAGGAGTTTAATAGGCAAGCAGTTACTTTGATTAGTGCACTTAACTTTGCTCCTACTCAATTGGCAAAGGAACGATTACTCAAGGAAGAAGTAGATCCAAAGACTATTTATGTAACAGGAAATACTGCAATTGATGCATTAAAGAGTACTGTAACTGATACGTATAAAAATGAACATTTAGAATGGGTTGGAGATGATAGACTAGTGTTAATCACTGCACATAGAAGAGAGAACTTAGGACAACCTATGGAAAATATGTTCAAAGCAATATTGAGAATTGTTAATGAGCAAGAAGATATTAAAGTTATATATCCTATTCATATGAATCCCATTGTACGAGAAGTTGCAGATCGTGTTCTTGGTAATAATGATAGAATACGACTAATTGAACCACTTGACGTTGTAGGATTTCATAATTTCATGAATGCTTCGTATCTAATATTAACAGACTCTGGTGGTATACAAGAAGAGGCTCCAAGTTTAGCCAAGCCAGTTCTAGTAATGAGAGATACTACAGAAAGACCAGAAGGAATTGATGCAGGAACTCTCAAGTTGGTAGGGACAGAAGAGTCGGATATTTATTATTGGTTTAATGAGTTACTAACAAACGATGAGTTGTATGACTCAATGGCACATGCTTCTAATCCTTATGGTGACGGGACGGCTAGTAAGCAAATTGTCGATTCTATATTAAATTATTTTGAAAATAAGTAATAGTAAGAGGCGCTTTATATTGTTATCAATATTAAAGCCCTTTTGCTTAAAAAAGGAGAGATATGAAAGTATTAATTTTAACAAAGAACTATAAGCCATCTACAATTCCTGATGCCAAGCGTTTTACAGGTATTGCTGAATTTTTAGTTAACCAAGGTCATGATGTGACGGTTATAACTGAATCTAACACAATGGATACACAAGGCGTAAAAGTGAAAAGGTGTAAACCGTTTGGTAGAGACTCTTATGGCATGTTAGAAAGATTGGTCAACCATAGTTCATTTATGATTCAATCATTCTTCAAGTCTTTTAGTGTTGGAAAGATCGATGTTGTTATTAGTACATCACCACCATTATTTAATCTTATATCAGGAGGCTGGATTGCTAAACTAAAAAAAAGTAGATACATTATAGACCTGAGAGATATTTGGCCCGATGTTTTCGAGCAAACAGAAGTTTTGGAGAGAACAAGTATAGTATATAAGATGTTTGCAAGAGTAGCCAAGAAAGCTTATAAACGAGCAGATATTATAGCTGTAGTAACACCTGGTAAGAAGAAGTTATTAGAAGAGAAATTTCCGAATTATGCATCTAAGATACATTTGTTATCAAATGGATTTAATCGTTCAATCTTGGAGCACGAAAATAATATTGAAATATCTAACAAGTTTAATGGTTTCTTTAACGTTGTGTATACAGGAAAAATTGGATTAGCACAAGATTTAAATAGTTATTTAAGATTGGCAAAAAGTAATATCCATAACCAAGCGATAAAGTTTCATATCTTCGGATCAGGAAAAGATGAGGATAAAATTTTAGATATCATCAGTAGTGAAAATTTATACAACATTGAGTTTTATGGATACCGCAGTGAAGCAGAAATAGCTACTGCTCTTAGGGGAGCCCAAGTATCGTATGTATCTTTGATTAATGATAAGTTAATTGATAGTATTCCAAGTAAACTTTATGAAACGCTAGCATTTGGATGTCCGGTTTTACTCTCGGCAGTTGGAGATTCTGCGGACTTAGTAAAAGAACTTTCATATGGGTTAGTGTCCAAGCCAAACTGTTATGCTGACTTAGAACGCAACTTCGAATATTTATTTAATAATTATGATGAGTTTTTAGAAAGGAAACAGTTTACTATTGATTTTATGCTAGAAAATTATAGTAGAGAAGTAAGCGCAAGATTATACAATGCGCTAATCAGATGTTAGTATAAGGAGAAAGTATGATTTTTTTAATTTTAGTGTTTATCGCAGTATTAATATTGTCTTTATATGTGTTCATAAAACGTCATCAATCAAGAAGATTAATTGGAGAGAATCTTGGTACTCTTATAACAATGAATGCCACTTTTGGTCTTCAGTCTGCGTTTAATAGGACATTAAGTATCGTTGTCGATAGCGTTAAATCAAGTGGCGAAATCATTCTTGTCGATCGATTACGTAATGGTCAATCAAATGATAGGGACGGTTTTAATTTTGAAGGGAAGTGGATAAAACTCGACTCTTTATCTATCAACCAAGGTAAAGGGTTACGAAAGCTAATATCCCAGTTTGCTTTTTCTTTAGCTCTTTATAAGGAACTTAAAAAAAATGTTAAGAAGTTAAATTTAATATATGCTTTCGATTTTGATACTGGAATTGTTGTATGGTTAACTACATTGCTAAATCCCCACATTACATTCTATTATCATATTGCAGATTTTTATGCAGATTCTAGACTTGCAAATGCACCAAGTTTAGTACGAAGTATTATTGCTTCACTTGAGAGAAGGATAATGAAGCATGCTAAAAGAAGTTTTATCTGTGTCGAATATCGTTATGAGCAAGTCGGAAACTATAAAGGAAATAACTTAGATGTTGTTCATAACTCTCCAGTATTAGAGGATGAAAAGAAATATCGAACTAAACCCATGGATATCATCGACTTACCAATTAAGATTGGATATGTAGGAACTCTAAAGGATACTAGGCTCTTATTTGAAACTATAGAAACTGTAAAGGGTCTAAAAAATATAGAGTTTCACATCGCAGGAGTTGGAGTTGACGCCAATAAGATTGAAAGTATGTCTGGCGATAATGTCTATTTCTATGGACAGATGAAGTATGAAGAAACATTTAGTTTCTACAGTGGAATGGATCTTATTTTAAGTGCCTATGATCCTAAGATTGAAAACCACAAATATTCTGCGCCTAATAAGTTTTATGAAGCAATGTTGCTTGGTAAATCAATAATTGTTGCAAAGAATAGTGGAGTTGATACGCTTGTAAGTAAACACAATATTGGTTATGTTATTGATTACTCAAGTACCTCTTTGAAGTCTTTGTTGGAGTATCTAGTAACTAACGAAGGTATTATTGATTTAAGTACTAAACAGGTAAACAGTTATCTTAGCTACGATATGTATTCATGGAAAACACAAAAGGCTAAGGTCATTGAATTTATGGCGGAGGATTTATATGGAAACTATTAAATATAAATTAATTAGTATATCTAAGAAAGCAGAAAGTATCGTTGATAAATACAACGCCTTATTTCATTTACTCTACTTTACAACTGTTTTTATGTTTTATTATTTTCCAATATTAAATATATATGGATATGAGTATAATAATGCAATGAGTATACAATCAGCTTTGATCTCTATGGTAATTGGTTCAGTTGTTATTATTTCTTTTGAAAAAATATCTGGAAAGAATCATTTCATAACGCTAATTGCAACAGTTGTTAGCTTTCAGGTGGTATATCCTGAGTTAGTTTATTATGCATTTAATAACTCTAGTTTAGTAGTGCCATTATCAAGTTCATTAACCGTTATTAGTTTATTAGTAATGAGTAAATATTTAAGTATCAATGAAGAGACCTCGAGAGACTATCCCTTTTTGATAACAGCAACATTAACTGTGTTATTATGTATACCGTTTCTTTCATATTTTCCGTATATTAACTTAAAGAATCTTATTCTTCAAGATATATATGTGACTCGTGCATTGTTTCAATCTAAAGCGAGTTCATTGATGATTTATCTTATCGCACCATTAACAAGATTGTTATTCCCCATTGTTTTAGCACAAGCTTTAAAAAGAAAAAACTATAAAGCTACAGTGTTATTCTTAGTGCTATATAGCTATATATATCTATGTGGTGCTTATCGTAGTATTTTCCTTGGATTAATAGCAACTGCTTTATTCTATTTTGGGTCTTACCTTCAAAAGCAACGTTGGTATACTGTTTTAATGTTATTAGGTGTATTTGTATCGATACTTACGTTTTTACCACTTGTAAATATTGGTACTAACTTACTGAGAAGATTACTTTTTGTTCCGCCAGGAATGAATAACATCTATGTTACCGAGTTTCTAGGAAATCCAACCTATTTTGCACACTCTGGTTTAACATTTGGTTTGTTAGGAAATCCATTTGGAAATCTTCCTATTTATATTGGTGAGCAAGTTATTGGGATACCAGGTCTTTCGGCAAATGTCGGCTTATTTGTTGAAGGTTTTGTAGGCTTTGGATACTATGGAATAATTGCATCAGTTTTTATGATATGTGGAATTGTGTATCTCTTTAATAAGATAAGTGTCCCAGTTGAGTTTTTTGGTATAGTTTATG
>CAZEQW010000010.1:19853-25741 GCA_964514505.1 uncultured Erysipelothrix sp.
CTATTTTAATAACTCGCTTATTTCAACACTATTACTAACACATGGATTATTCTTTGCGCTTGCATTTTTCGTCTTTGCAAAAAGTAATTATTTTAAAGACCGTTTGAGAAGAAAAGTAAAGAATGACTAAGTTGCAATGATTCAAATATTGATAGGAGGATTAATATGAGTAAAATAGATATAGTTGTGGCTTGGGTAGACGGTTCAGATCCGGCTTGGCAAGAGGAAAGAAGTAAAGTGATTTCCGGATCGGAGTTTAAGCTCAATCAGTATAGAGACTGGGGATTATTAAAGTACTGGTTTAGAAGTATAGAGAAGTATGCGAGTTGGGTAGGAACGATACACTTTGTTACATGGGGACATTTACCTGATTTCTTAGATGTTAATCATCCAAAGATTAATATAGTTAATCACAGTGATTATATCCCTGATGAATATTTACCTACTTATAGTTCACACCCAATTGAGCTAAATTTCCATAGAATTAATAACCTAGCTGAAAAGTTCATATATTTTAATGATGATATGTACTTGGTTAATGAGACTACTGAGTCTGATTTTTTTAGTGACGGAAAACCTAAAGATGTAGCTGTCCTTAATCCAATAGTTGCATCAAGATTTGATTCTATCGCAGGAATCATGATGAATGATATAGGAATAATTAATGAACATCACGATTTGCGAAGATCAGTAAAAAAGAATCCACTAAAGTGGTTTAACTTTAAGTACAAGCACTTAAATCTTCTAAATCTGTTATTCCTACCTTGGAAAAATGCAGTCGGTTTGTACCAGCAACACTTACCTAGCTCTATGCTCAAGTCAACTTATGAGACTCTGTGGGATAAAGAGTATGAAATACTCGATTCAGTAAGTAGAAATAAAGTAAGAAATAATAAAATGGATGTTAACCAATGGTTAATGAAAGAGTGGCAGGTGATGGAAGGAAACTTTGAACCTCGCTCAATTAGCTTTGGTAGGTACATGCAAGTAATGAAACTGTCAGATATTAAGTCAGTACAGAAAGCAATCACAAATAGTAAAGCAAAAACGATTTGCATAAATGATCATGTGACTGAAAATATTGATGAGGTTATGCAATCATTAGTTGATACTTTTGAGAGTAAGTTCCCAGAAAAATCTTCATTTGAGAAGTAGGAGTTAGTTATGTTTATATTAGCCTTCATTTATCTATTATTATTATCATTCATTGGTGATCGATTCCAAAAAAGAACTCGATTTATTTTAGCGAGTATTCCATTAATTGCAATTGCCTGGCTTAGGTTTGGAACTGGTGCAGATTATTTTTCATATGAATATCTTTATCTAACAGCTAAATATTCAAGTATTCGAGACTTCTTTAATGTATTAAAGAATATTGAACCGCTTTTTAAGTTGTTGTTATTTTTCTTTGCAAAACTTGGATTCAGTTACCATGTGTTTTTAGGGATAATGTCCTCTGTCCTAATATTATTAAGTTTAAAGTTTGCGGAAGAAATGAGTCCTAAGTTTGAATTATCTGTATTACTACAGTATTCTTTATTGTATTTTTACTGGAATTTAAGCGCATTAAGACAAGGTATAATATTATTTTTTATGATGTATGTTTTCTTTAGTAAGAAGAATTTTTCTAATAAAACTAAGCTCATTACTACAGTAACTCTTATGTTTATACATATCAGTGCTATTATAGTTCCTGTTTTCTATCTTTTTTCTCATTTAAAATGGAGTAAAAAGAATTTTGCACTATTACTACTACTTTCTCCAATCTCAAGACTAATATTTAGACCTGAAATTATTGCAATCTTAGGTAAGATACCATTCATTGGAAAAGTAACAACTTATATTGATTATAACTTGATCTCATTCTTTAGTGCTCCATCTTTTATGCGTCTTGGTTTTATAATTATTTTACTTTATCACTATGATAAAATCCGTATTAAATATCCAAGTTATAAGATAATGCTTAACTTTTCTTTGTTTGGGTTGATTGGATATTTCTATTTGCCTTTTGCTATGGTTATTGGAACAAGAACTACCATCTATAGTTTTTATTTGCTAATTATATTTTTACCTTTAATAATTACTTTATATGATAAAGTAATCTATAAAAATATTGCACTAGGAACTGTGATAATGATAGCAGGTATTTCTTACCTTAATGAGTTTGATAAGCTTGTTGCTAGAACTGGATATCTAGGAAAACCTTTAGCCTTAAATTCAGTCAATATTTTCAACGGAAATTATAGTGATTTTGATAACCAATTCATTTTTTACATTCGACTTATGAATGATAACAACGATTTTATTAAAAGCAACGAGCTAAAAGAAAGAATACACGAACCATATGTAAGAATTGAAAGGTTCTATTCTCCAAATGATTCTCATATCAATGTCAAATTTGCAAGCAACAACAAATATGGTGTTATAAACCAACATGGCGAAGTAGTCCTACTTCCTTATTTCACTGAGCAGTTTAACATTTATAAAAATTATGTAGAAGTTAAAGAGAATTTTGCGAAGAACGATATTTTTTACTTCATAAAATTAGCCAAAGATAATGATGAATATGCCACGCATTCAGAACGTTACTACTTTGAAAGTATGAAAGAGTCGGCAATAGTACTTGATGAGGCTCAGAGACAATTAGCTTTCAAGATGCATAGTATGAGCTTTACTGAACATAATATCGATTTTATTCAAAAATTTGATTTCCTAAAGGGATATCATTTACAAGCCATCATTGATGTAAAGGAAATTAGTTATGCTAACAATCAGGAAATGTCATATTTGAGACTTATGTTGGATAACAGACAATATTATGTGATACTTAAAAATGGGGAAATATTAGTTGAGAAGATTTATGATCGCATAGAGCCGATTGATGCGAATGGTTTTTTAGTTGGATATACTTCCAATACAAAAGAATATATTAATTCTGACGGTTCTATAATTTGGTATGAATATTTAGATTAGGATGTGAGACAATAATGATGTTACTAATATATAATCCTGTATCTGGCATTGCAGGCGATGATTACGAGGCAATAGTTTATACTCTTCATAGTAAAAATGTCGATTTTCATAGCTTAGTTACCGAAGATGAAAACAGTGTTGATGAATACCTATCCTCTGTATCAACTGAGTATCATTGTATAATAGCAGCTGGGGGAGATGGAACCATTTCTCAAGTTATTCAGGCAATTGTAAATTATGATTTGAAATCTAAACTTCTTATCTTTCCAAGAGGTACAACAAATGAGTATGCTGCAAGTTTGGATGTGGATAAAGGGACTCTTCAAAGATATTTAGATGATGATTATTCCGAAACATGTGTCGATATTGGGAGATTCTCAAATAAGGGTATTTTTACTTACTCATTTGTTTTTGGAAACTTTTCTCATATGCCATATGAGACTCCGCAGTGGTTAAAAAACAAGTTAGGATATGTAGCTTATTGGTTGTATGGTTTTGTAACATTATATATTTTTAGACTTAAGCGTTATGAGATGTCGTTTAGATATAACAATAAGGTTGTTGAAGGGAAGTTTTTGTTTGGATCAGTTTCGAACTCTGAAACACTAGGTAAAGTTATTCAACTGAGTGATGTCTCATATTCTGATGGTTTAATGGAGATTTTCCTAGTCAAGGCACCTTCAACATTTAGAGAAGTTATTTCATTTCTACATGATGCTAGAACTGGTAATGATAAATCTGGATTGTTCATCCATGATAAGGTTACTGGTGTTGAGGTAAGTTCACCTAAAGTACATGCATGGAGTGCAGATGGTGAGTTCTCAGGAAGTTTTGATAGTCTATCAATTAAAGTTAAGGGTAAAGCAGTAAATCTTATAAGGTAAATCTATATTTGAATCTAAGGGGTGGAGATTTTGGTTAAGAAGTTTTTGACATTTGCATTTGTGATTATTGTGGTAGCACTTTTTGTTTTACCAGGTTTTATACAGGATAATTTCGGTAGAATGAAGATTGAACAGTTAATGTTTGTGCTCTTAGGTAATCAAGAGGGTGCAAACTTAGTTGTAGTTTGGGAGTTTATTAAGACAGTATCGATTGCTACAATCGCAATTTATATACTATATAAGTTAGGGAAGTTGTTAATAAAAAAATATTTAAAGTTGATTCAAATGATTGATGATACTGCAGTTGTTGAACTGAAAGTTTCAGGGTTAACTAAGTCATTATTATTAATGGTTGTGCTAGGTTCTTTAATTATAAGTTTGAATCATAACTTTCAAATCTCCTCGTATATGAAAAATCGTAATAATGCTAGTAGTATTTTCGAAGAATATTATATTGATCCAAACGATGTAGAGATAAGCTTTCCCAATGAAAAGAGGAATCTAATATACATCATCCTTGAATCAATAAATAATGGAATGAATAGTGTTCAAGTTGATAAGGATGGGGAGAAAATCAATCTTATACCTAATCTTTCAAAACTTAATGAGGAGTCAATATCATTCAGTCATAATGAAACTATGGGCGGTATGGAAATGCTTTACGGATCTACCAATACAATATCAGCACTTGTAGGGCATACTGCGGGAATTCCATTAATTGGACCTCTGTCAACTAATCAATTTGGTAGGCATGGTATGTTTTTACCAGGAGTGATGACTATTGGTGAGATTCTATCTGAGAATGGTTATAGAAACTATCTCTCGATTGGTTCTGATAAAGCTTTCGCTTATCGAGACTTGTATTTTAGTGAACATGGAGATTACGAAATATATGATTTGAATCACTGGTATGATATTGGAAAAGTACCAGAAGGATATAATGTTTTTTGGGGCATAGAAGACTCAAAGTTGTTTGAGTATTCTAAAGAAAAACTACTTGAGATTTCAAAAAAAGGTGAGCCATTTAATTTTACTATGTTAACAGTTGATTCTCATTTTTTAGACGGATATACAGATGAATCATGCAGTAGTAACTTTAAAGAGCATTATGCTAATGCTATACTTTGTTCTGATAGTCTTGTAACTGATTTTGTTAGTTGGATTAAGAGACAGGACTTTTATGAAAATACTACTGTTATTTTAGCTGCTGATCATACTACAATGAATAAAATGTTCTTAGACAGAACGAAAGTTATTGATCGAACATTATTTAATGCATTTATAAATATGGATAAGAATATTAGCGATAGTTATTTGATAAACCGTGAGACATCCGTTGTCGATTTATTTCCAACAACTTTAAGCGCATTGAACGTTGAGATAGAGGGTAATAGGTTAGGTTTAGGTACTGATATATTTTCCGGGCATCCAACAGTCCAAGAAATTGTTGGCAAAGATTCATATGTAGAGCAATTAGAGCTCAAATCGAATTATTATGAATCTAAATTTTTCAAGAGGAGGAAAGGGGACTAGTACAGAGTATTCGTCCAATATAGTATGGGAAAATTAAAAAAAATTTCAAAGTATCTCTTGTTAACAATTGTTACATCATTGTTCTTGCTGCCATTTTTTATTAAGAGTAACTTTGGGAAAATGAAATTTGAAGAGTTGCTTTTTGTACTGTTAGGCAATCAAGCTGGTGCAAATATGGATATTGTCTGGAAGTTTATTAAGTTGCTTGTTCTTGCGATGACCATAATCGTTCTTTTTTTCTTCCTTGCATCATCTGTATTTAAATCATTTAAAAAAAAGGAGTCTAAGGTTGTTATGTATCTTACATCTGTAGTGTCGCATATATCCTTCAAGATAGTCCTTTCTTTTACTGCATTATCTTTATTGGTTGTTATGTTTGAAAAAAATTTTTCCATTTTTTCTTATTTTGAAAGAAGACAAAATGCGAGTACACTTTTTGAAGAATACTATAGAGATCCGGATGATGTTGAACTTATTTTCCCAAGTGAAAAAAGAAAT